>DASXGY010000057.1:0-9858 GCA_036488835.1 Acidobacteriaceae bacterium | reverse complement strand
CCTGAGCCGTTTACAGCGGCGTCGTTTGACGAGTTGGATCGCGAGATCCGGTCGGTGTTTTCGGCGAACGAGATGATCACGCCGGACGATATGCGCGGCAACTACGCCACGCCGAATCAGGCGGCGCGTGCGGGGGCGTGGCCCACGCTTGCGACGGCGCGCGGCAAGGTGATCTTTCTGATGGATCAGCGGAATGTGGGGCCGCTGTATCTGGAGGGTCACCCGAATCTGCGCGGGCGCGTGCTTTTCACCAACGCCGCACCGGGACAGCCGGATGCCGCGTTCACCGAAGAGAACGATGGCACAGAGCAGGAGATTGCCGCACTGGTACAGCAGGGGTACCTGGTGCGCACGCGGACGGACGCGGATACGAAGGAGGGCCGCTCCGGATCGACGGTGCGACGCGAGCACGCGATGGCAAGCGGCGCGCAGATCCTGAGCACGGACTATCCGAAGGCGGAGCCGGCGCAGTGGACCGGCTACTCGGTGAGCTTCGCGGGCGGTGCGATGGCGCGGTGCAATCCGGTGGCGCGGGATGCGGCGTGCAGCGATGGCGGTTTACGCATGGCCGCTGCGCAGGTTGCCGGGACTAGCCGTCCGGGCACGCGCGCCGTTGGCGCGAGCCGATGAGTTCGCTGCCATTGGTCGCTCACGTCCAGTCGTGCGAGTTGACCAAGCAAACTGCAGGATGATGGGATCACGCCGCGCTTATGGCTGGCCGCCGGAGCAGGTTGCCGATGTTGGTGATCAGCCGAGTCGCCTCGCATCTTTGCGGCGGCGATGTTGCGGATGAGGGCTGCGTCTTTCAGGGCGACTTCTCCACCTGGTTGACGATCTGTTGGAGCAGGACGATGTGGACGTTGACGCGGCTAGCGACATCGGGCACGAACTCGGTGATGAAGTTGCCGATGGGATCGGTGGCGATGGCGGTGAGGTCGCGGGCGGCTGCAGAGCCCCAGCTCTTCTGCCGGCCTGGAACATAAAGGTTGCCGAGTCCGTCGCCTATTACGGTGGTGCCCAGGGTGGAGTAGTTGGGCATGCCGAGGCCGTAATCGCTCTGCGCCCACACGACCGCTGTGATGGCGTGCAGAACGCGTCGCGGATAGGAGGCATTGGGCATGCGGTGATAGTGGGGGTCCTGGTGGGCGATGGAGGGAATGAGAAAGGTGCCGAAGAACGCGTCCACCGCGGTTTCGCAATAGGCCACTCCGAAGTTACGGGCAAAACCGGGAAAACCCGGACCATAGGCCGAGTTCGGGTCGGAAGCGACAGCGATGGCGGAGAAGAATCCGATGGTAGCGAAGTTGTAAGGGTCGACCGTATTGCGCAGAGCAAGGTATCCCTTCTGGCGCGCGGTCAGGGGATGAATGCCGGCATCGACGAAGCGCCCAAAGTAGTTCACATTTCGGGTGCAACACAGATTTGCCGGCGTCGACGTGCACACGTCGGTCCGGCACGGCGAGGTTCCCGATGGAATGCTTGGATGCTCCCCGGGCGAGGGTGGCAGACGGCGCTGCGTGGGGCTGATGGGCGGAAATCCCGGCGTGGTCTGCCGTTCGTTCTGCTGCGGCGCGTCGCTGGTGGCGGAAGCGCTCGCATACAGATTGCCGACCAATTCGTCCGAGTCACTATTTGCATCGTTCGGATCGGCGGCTCCATCCGAATTTGCAGCCGCGGGGTCGATGTTCGGAGTGGGCGCGTCCGGGAGGGCCTCCTCTGTCGTCGGCGGAAGATCCGGCAGGTCTCCGGAGACGGGCAGGAGATCCTTTGGAATTGGAAGCTCCTTCGAGGCTGCAAGGTTCAGGGCCGGCGACGGAGCGGGCGTGTGCGAGAGCCAATTCTGCTGCGCGCTACAGGCGAGCGAGGCCAGACCCAAGACCAGGGCAGCGATCTGGGCCACGACCAGGGGAAAGAGGCGGGTTCGTTTTCCTATCGGCCTGCGAGCGGTTTCCCGGATGCTGGTTCTCCTCCGCATAAGGACGAAGATCCGCGACGCCAGGTCGCGCCGCGGGCACTAGAAGATTTTCACTGCTAGTGTGTACGCGCAAGCTCCGCGAAGTGTGGAGCTCTTTATACATCTACAGTGAAAATGTTCTAACGATTGCGCCGGAAGGCAAGCCGCAATACGTCCGGGCCAAATTCAAGGAACAGCTTGCTGCCCGCGTCGCCGGCGACGGCAATGCCAAAGCCTCGCGCGGCAACACTGGCATGTTGGCTCACACTCGGATAGTAGGCGAGGGCCAGGCAGTTGGCCACAGCGTGGCCCAGAAGACCGGACGCGTTGATGCGCTCGTCGCCCGCGTCGTTGCGGCGCAGAAGGGTCTGCCGCGCGGCGTATAGGCCGCGATGCACAACCGACCCGTTACCTTCGCCTATCCGATAAAAACGCGGATCCTGATGGAAGACCGCGGCGAGCCAGCCGTCGCCGCTGAGGCGGTCGGTAACGCCACGCAGCATCCCCGCGCCGAAGCGCTCGCCAAAGCCACCGGCATCCGTGCCAAATTTCGGATCGCCGCCGGTGATCTGCCCGATGCCTGCGGACACCAATGCGGGTGCCATCGTGTACAGCTGTATATCCTCGTGCGCCGCAAACAGCACCTTGTCTCTTGCGGTTAGGGGGTAGGCGCGTGAGCCAGGATTGATGATGAGGTCGTATTTGCCTGCCTCTGCCGGATAGACAGGACCGACGTGCACGCCAAAGACGGTGTTGTCGCGACCCCGGCTGGTGGTTTGCGTGGGGGCTTTCTCGTGCGTCCGGTCAGTGTTGGGTTGGGGCGCATCGGGGAGCCCTGACACCGCACTGTCTGCGTAGGAGGGCAGGGAGAACGCGCACATCATAAAGACAGCAGATGCGAGCAGCGGCGTGGCGCGTGATAGCAAGCGCGATCGGAGGAGGCCCATACGCGAGTATAAAGGCCGCATAGAGTCAAAAATGCTCACGTCGTCGCGTCTAAATGGCGGTGGGGCAACCGGTTGTGGCGCCATTGGACTTCGATGAAATGGAGCCAGCGCAGGGTTCTGTGTCGCTTCACTTTTTTTCCCTGAGGCAGCAGTACCAGAGCGGACACCCTTGGGTTTGCAGGATTGACCGGAAGCGACCCGGACGCGGAGACTGTTGAAGCAGATTGAGGTGGGCTTATGGCAGAGACATCGCAGGGCGGCAGGAGCACGTTCGAAAACTTTGGCCGCAAGGTGGATGCGCAGTTTGGCAACATCGGACCGCGGATTGAAGACGAGGTGAAGCGCGTAATCGGATACCTGAACGACCAGGTAGTGCCGCAGGTGCGGCAAAACTCGTCGTCCGCGCTGCGTGCTGCTGCCGAACAACTGGCGCGGTTGGCTGATCATCTGGATCAGCGGCGCACGGCGGATGCACAGCAGGCCGGAGACAAACCGGGTGCATAGCGCCGCAGCAGGCCAGCTTGTGCGTGGTGCGCTGCTCTTCATTGGGACCTTCGTATCGCTGGTTCTCGTTGCAGGCTGCAATCATCGGCCAGCGACGGTCTATGCGCCGCCACCGCCTGTGCTGCTTCCTGCTTCGCCGTCGTCCAACACAGGAGCGCCGGCAATCGCGGCCAACGCACCGATTGCACCGTCGTCGATGAATCCAGGCGTCACCAGCGCGGCGGATCTGGCCTTCGTCGCCAGCCACGCGCCGGTGTGGTCGGAGACCGGGACCGCAAGCTGGTATGGGCCGCCGTACAACAAGCGCCGCGGCGCCAATGGACAGATCTACGACCAGGACGCGATGACCGCGGCGCACCGAACGCTGCCGCTGAACTCGCTGATTCGCGTGACGAATGTGCGGACCGGCCAGCAGGCCGTGCTGCACGTAACGGATCGCGGACCGTTTGTGCCCGGACGGGTGCTGGATTTGTCGCTTGCGTCGGCCAAAGCGCTGGGGGTTTATCTGCCGGGCCTGGCGACGGTGCGCATCGATGTGTTCGCGGTGCCCGCGCCGATCGACAGCGGCGGGCGGTGGTGTGTGCAGATTGGCGCGTTCAAGGACGAGGACGCGGCGGAGAAGCTGCGCACGCATCTGAGCCGGAAATATCAAACGGCGAATGTGATCGAGTTTGCCGGACCGACGGGGCACTGGGTGCGGATTCGTCCCTACCGCGATGACAAGGACCGCGCCGTGGAGATTGCACACGAGCTGAAGCCGAGCGAGGGCGAAGCCTATCTGGTGCGCCTCGACTAGGATTTGCCATCCGGGCAGACGCGCCGGCGGCGCGAGTTGTGGGGTTCGCTCCCTTTGGTCGCTCACGTTTGGAGCGTTGGACTACGCTTACAAACTGCAGGTCCTTCGCTCCGCTCAGGATGACAATTTTCATGGAGGCGCTCAGTCCTGTATCACTCGGAGCGGAGGGCGTCCACTGGGTTGGCTGAGGCGGCGCGCTGTGCCGGAATGGCGCAGGCGACCAGCGACAGCACGATCATGGTTGCGATGGAGCCCGTGAGGATGAGCGGGTCGGTCGCGCTTACGTTGAACAACATGGAGCCGAGCAGCTTTGAGACTGCGAGCGCGCCCACGAGTCCTGCAACACAGCCGATGGCAGCCAACTTTGCGCCAGCGATGAGAACGAGCCGCACAATTTCAACGCGGCGTGAGCCGAGCGCCATGCGGATGGCCATCTCCTGCGAACGCATGGAGACGGAGAAGGCGATGACGGCGTAGATGCCGATGGCGGCGAGCAGCAGCGCACCAAGGGCGAAGACGGAGACAAGTGAGGTGTTGAAACGGCGCGGCGCTTCACTCGAAGAGAGCGCCTCATCCATGGTCTGCATCTGCTGCAGCGCAAGCTGCGGATCGAGCGCTGCAACCGTGGAGCGGAGTGCATTGGTCATCTGCTCCGGCGGCAGCGTGGATCGCAGAGCAATGAATCCGTTGAAGCCGCCCTGATCCTTGGGTGCGAACTGCCCGAACATACCTGACAGCTGCTGGGAGGGAGCGTAGATCTGCTCCGTGTCGGGAGCATCGAGCGCGTTCATCTTGGTGTTCTCGACGACGCCGACGATGGTGACCCAGGGGGTCTTCGACTCCGGCGTGCCGATCCGAAGCCGCCTGCCGATAGCGTCTCCCTTAGGCCAGAAGCGATTGGCCAGTTTCTGGTTCACCAGCGCGACGAGCGGCGCACCTTGCTTGTCATCGGCGTTGAAGAGCCGCCCCTGAACGAGGCGAATACCCATCGCCTGGAAGTACTTGCCTTCGCTGGCTGACCACGGAGCGATCTTCAACTGGCCGTCGGATACCTCGTGCGCCGTTTCATCCAGAACGTACGCGCTGCCGCCCTGGAATCCGGAGGCCGGCAGCACATTGGTGATACCTGCGGCGACGACACCCGGCATAGCCTGCAGACGTTCCAGCAGCGAGCGGTTAAAAGCATCGCTCGCCGTCGGGTTGGGATACTGCTGCGAGGGCAGGTTGTATCCGGCGACAAGCACATGATCGGCACGGAAGCCGGGATCGACATCGCGCATCTTTTGAAAGCTGCGCACGAGGGCTCCGGCGGTTGTCAAAAGAACGAGCGCGACGGCGATCTCGGTGACAACGAGCGCGGAGCGGAGGCGTCCGTGGCTGCCTCCGGCACTTCCTGTACGGCCGCCCTCCTTCAGATTTTCGTTGACGCGTGTGCGAATGGCTGCGAATGCCGGCGCAAGACCACAGAGCGCACCGGTGAGGAGAGCAAGGATAAGCGCGAAGAAGACGACGCCCGCATCGAGGTGAATGCCATCGATCCGCGGCATGGATTCCGGCAGCAGCGGCACAGTGACTTGGAGCGCGATCGCAGCGAGGAGAAGCCCGAGCACCCCACCGGTCCCGCTCAGCAGAATGCCTTCCATGAGGGAGTTGCCCAAGAGTGCTCGCGGTGAAGCGCCGAGCGCCAGCCGGACTGCCAACTCGCGCCGCCGGCGAATGGCGCGGACAAGCAGCAGGCCCGCGACATTCAGGCAGGCGATGAGCAACACGACCAGAACCGCGTACATGAGGATATGGACGAGCGGCTTGCCGGCCTTGACTGTCGATTCTTTGAGCGAGTTCACATGGGCAGTGATGTGAATCTGTTTGAGCTCCGGCGGGAAGTTGCGCATGACTTCCCGCGCCACGCGGTCCGCATCCTGGTTAGCCTGCTCCAGGCTGAACCCAGGCTTGAGACGGCCGACCATGTTGTAGCCCCAGTTCGCCGCACCTCTGGGAGAGAGTTCATCGGGGGTGAAACTCATTGGCACCCAAAGCTCGGATTGATTGAGACGCCCGGCAACCAGCGGGAACTCGAAGTTGCGCGGCATGACGCCGATGACGACATACGGCTTGCGGTCGAGCAGGATCTTGTTGCCGAGGATGTTGGGATCGCCATGGAAGCGGCTCTGCCACACGTGATAGCTGAGGACCGCGACGGTTGCGTGTCCAGCGTCCTCCTGCTGTGTGAAGACGCGGCCCATCGACGGCGCGACAGCGAGCGTGGGGAAGACGCCTGCCGTCATCCGCGTGGCGTTCACCATGACGGGTTCACCGCGGCCGGAAAGCTCGTAGCTACTTCCGGTGTAGCCTCCGAGAGAACTAAAACTCGTCGTGTCCTGCAAATAGGTGCGTATTTCGGCCGCGGTGACGCCTGCATCATCGATCGCGGTTTCAGCGCTCAGGCTGTCGCTGATGCTGATGAGACTCGCCGGATCGTGGAAGGGCAATGGCCGCAGCAGAACGCCCTCCACCAGGGAGAAGATGGTCGTGGTGGCGCCGATGCCAAGCGCGAGCGTGAGCACAACCGTAAGCGCAAAGCCGGGGGTGCGGCGCAGTTGGCGCATCGCGAGACGCAGATTCAGCAGCAGACCGTGCATGGAGATCTCCTTCAGCTTCCTTCAGCATCGGATAAGCAACTGGTCTGCCAAAGATTGTGGTGTAACTATCTCGAATGACAGCAGTTTTGACAGAGAGGTGTTCACGAGCGCACACCTGTGTCCGAATGCGGACGTATTCGCGCTGAGGCCGATGCAAAGCGAGACGGGGCGCACGGGGGAGCCGCAGCAGAGCACGGATGAGCCTATACCGGGGAGCATGCACCTGGGCGGTTGATTGGCGGCCGGGCGCTCGCTTTGCTACAACGTGACATGCGGTTTCCGATGCTGCTGCTCCTTTTCGTGTTCTCGGGGGGACTTTTTACGGCTGCGTGTTTTGCGCAGACTGCTTCTGCTCCGGCTTCGCAACAGGCGTCTGCGGCGACACAGGGCCTAACCCACGGGCCGGCGTATTCGCTGCCGCCGGCGAAGCTGCAGCGTGCCGAGGCGCTGAACCGCGATGAAAACTGGCTGTGGGCGATCGGGACGGTGTGGTCGCTCGTGTATCCACTGCTCTTTCTGCGGCTGCACTGGGCTGCGGAGCTGCGCCGCTTCGCTGCGCGTGTTGCGTCGCGGCCGTGGGTGCAGGGGCTGATCTTTCTCCCGCTCCTGATCATCGCGATCCGGCTGCTGAGCCTGCCGCTGTCGCTTGCGGGGCATCATCTCGGACTCGCGTATGGACTCTCCATCGAACACTGGCCAGCGTGGTTCTGGGACTGGACCAAAGGACTGCTGGTGAGCCTGGCGGTTTCGACATTTGTGGGCTCGCTGCTCTTTGCCATCGTGCGCCATTCGCCGCGCCGCTGGTGGCTATGGTTCTGGCTGCTGTCGCTGCCGCTGATGCTGGCAGGTGTCTTTGCGGAGCCGCTGATTATTGATCCGCTGTTCAATCATTTTGAGCCGCTCTCGCGATCTCATCCGGAGCTGGTGGCGCAACTGGAGCGCGTGGTCGCGCGCAGCGGCGAAAGGATTCCGCCCGACCACATGTTCCTGATGAAGGCCAGCGAGAAGACGACGGAGATGAACGCCTACGTCACCGGTTTCGGCAGTTCGAAGCGGGTGGTGGTGTGGGATACATCGTTGAACAAGTCGTCGCAGGATGAGGTGTTGTTCATCTTCGGCCACGAGTTGGGCCACTATGTGCTTGGCGACGTGGTGCATGGCCTGATGATGGCAGCGGCGGGCGCTCTGCTGGCGCTCTGGCTGGCATTTCATCTAGTGCGCAAGCTGGTGTGTCTCTATGGCGCGAGATGGCAGGTGCCGGCGGTCGAGGACTGGAGCGCGGTCGTGGTCCTGCTGCTGGTCTTTCACGTCTTCAGCACCGTGAGCGAGCCGATCAGCAACAGCATCAGCCGCTATATCGAGCATCGCGCGGATGTGTATGGGCAGGAGGTGGTGCACGGCATCGTCGCCGATCCGCAGGCGGCCGCGGTGCACAGCTTTCAGACGATGGGTGAGGAGTCGCTCGACATTCCCGATCCGAATCCGGGGATGGTTTTCTGGACGTACAGCCATCCGCCGACCGGGCAGCGTGCCGAGTTCGCGCGTGACTACGATCCGTGGAAACCCGGTGGGCATCCGCGGTTTTTCTCAAAATAGATTGCGGTAAGCTGATCGGCATGGATTGCCTGTTCTGCAAGATTGCCGCGGGTGAGATTCCGGTGCAGAAGCTCTACGAGGATGATGATGCGGTGGTGTTCGCGGATATTCATCCGCAGGCGCCGGTGCATGTGCTGCTGATCCCGCGCAAACACATTCCGTCCCTCGCGCACCTGTCGCCGGGTGACGAGCGGCTGGTCGGACATCTGCACGCGGTGGCGAAGAAGATCGCGGAAGAAAAGGGACTCGCCAAGGGTTTTCGCACGGTGATGAACACCGGAGCGGAAGGCGGCCAGACGGTAGATCACGTGCACCTGCATCTGCTGGGTGGCCGGGCGATGCACTGGCCTCCGGGCTAACGCGAGAGGCTGCTCAGCAAGATGATCCGTCTGTGTGAAGAGCGGGAGTTCGAGCAGATCTGGCAGATCGTCAACGATGGCGCTCAGGCATATCGCGGCGTGATCCCTGCCGACCGCTGTGCCGAACCATACATGTCAAAGGACGAGCTGCGCGGTCAGATCGAGGAAGGTGTTGTCTTCTGGGGATACGAAGAGGGCAGCAGGCTGCTGGCCGTGATGGGAATTCAGCGCGTGAAAGACGTAACGCTCATCCGGCATGCGTATGTGCGCAGCGATGAGCAGAAGCGCGGCATTGGCAGTCATGTGCTGACACATTTGCGCAGCATGACGAGCGGTCCCGTACTCATTGGAACCTGGGAGGCGGCTGCGTGGGCGATTCGCTTCTACCAGCGGCATGGCTTCACGCGGGTAAAACAGCAGGAAAAAGATCGGCTGCTGCGGACATATTGGAGTGTGCCCGATCGGCAGATCGAGACATCGGTCGTTCTTGCGGACTGGCGTGATCGGCGTGTTGACGAGCCACCGACGGGGTGACGAGCCTAGGAGTCATCCAAAGATCAGCGGCGCATGAGGTGCGGCTTCGCCTTGGTGATGGGAGGATCGGCGATGACGCGATAGCCGGCGCGTCTCAGAAGGATTGCGCGTGCCGCCGCATCCACTTCGTTCCAGCAGATGAGGCGCAGCGTCTTCGGATTTCTGGATGACGGGCGCGGCATGGCCGTTGATAGCATGCGCGAGCGGGAGTGGGAAAGCAGAAAGGCCCGCCGTAGCGGGCCTTTGGTGTGTATCGGGAGAGCGGGTGATTCAGGCTTGGATGACCTGCATCTCGTCTTCTGCTTCTTCCACGATGCCGTAGCGGCGCAGCAGGCTGGGCAGGTTCTGCGAGAAGGTGGAGCGCGGCATCACGGTGTCGCAACCCGCCTCGATGGCCTTGCTCTTGAGTTCGCCCTGGATGTGCGCGAGGAAGCCGATGATCGAGGTGCCGCGCTTGAGCTTGGTCTTGATCTTGGGAATCAGGGTGAGCGGCTTCGCGTTCGCGTTGTTCAGATCGAAGAGGATGAGC
>DASXGY010000258.1:0-6693 GCA_036488835.1 Acidobacteriaceae bacterium | reverse complement strand
GGGGGAGACCAGTACGCCACGAACATCGGCTACGGGGGCGCCGGCGGCTCGTCCATGTACCACGGTCTGCAGATGGAGCTAAAGATGAATTTCACCCATGCCCTGACCGGCCGCGTGAACTACACCTGGTCGAAGGAGATCGATGATATGAACGTTTGGTGGCCACTCGACGACCGCGTGAACCGCGGCGAAGGCACGAGCCAGGCGCCGAACATACCGCAAAACTTCATCGCCAGTCTGGTGTACCAGTTGCCCTTCGGCCGGGGCCAGCGCTGGCTCTCCGGTGCGCCCCGCCCCACGACTCTGGTGCTCGGGGGCTGGCAGCTGAGCACCATCACCAAGCTGCAGTCTGGCGACCCTCTCAACTTCAATGCGGCCTTCGACAACCTGGGAAGCGGCGTGACGAATCGCGCGGACGTCACCTGCCGCTCGGTGCGCACCATCGGCTCCGTCTCGGAATGGTTCGACACCAGTTGCTTCACCACGCCCGGCCCATTGCAACTGGGCAATTCTGGCTCCGGCAAGGTGCACGGCCCGGGCTACTACAACGCGGACGTCTCGCTGTCGAAGTCCGAGGCTATCCGCGAGGGGATGACGGTGAGCGTGCAACTCGACGCATTCAACGTATCGAATACGCCGCACTATTCGGACCCGGACACGAATCTAGCCGATTCAAACTTTGGCCAGATCGGCGGCACCAATGGCACGCCGAGACAGTTGCAGATCGGTGCCCATTTCAACTTCTAGCGGTCTTTCCCGGCGCGTGCTGCCCTGACTGAACCACACGGCGGCACGCGCCCCTTTTTCTGCGTAACGGCTTATTCGCTCCATCCTGAAAAACACTGAGAGGGTTGCATATGAATAGGAGGAGCTTCGTCGTGGCAGGAGCAACTGCGGCATTGGCGTCCTGCCTGGACGGACTACCTGCCGTTGCCTCTGCGCGAGAAAATCTGGTGCCCGGGACTCCATGCACCGCACCAAACTACTGGTCCACCTGGGCCGTCCAGAACTACATGTACGGTCATCACCTGAAGCATCTTCCTCCAAAGGTGCTCGAGGGTGAATCGGGGAGCCGCCTCGCGCACGATGCGATGTCGGAGGAGGCGCTCCTCGGCAACGATGGTTGGGCCGTCCAATTCTTCCCTCGCGTGCGCAAGGAACTCTATCTTATGCTCGATGACGGCTGGGAATCGGGGGGCACCGCCACCTTTGAGCTGGATGCGCGGAAGTTTCCTTCCTTCTCCGGCGGGGCAGAGGAGCGCCTTGCGGCGCTGAATGGCGCTATCCGCAAAACGGAGTGGCGCGCCGCTGCGCTGTGGTGTCGCAACACACCGGGCGGCCGCCGCGACGAGCAACTTGAAACGCTGAGCGAGGCAGCGGGCGTCGACTACTGGAAGATCGACATCGGCGATCCCTCCTTCCACCTCATCGACCTGCGCCGCAGGAATGGGGCTCGACTGGTACTGGAGCACGTACACGGTGAAGCGCCCGTGAATGGCGACTGGCGCCGCGATGGCCGCTTCGGCGTGCAGCCATGGGGCTCCCGACGACAACAGATTCTTGGCCGCACCGACGTCTATCGCACCTACGACGTGACCTCGATCCTCTCCCTGCCCACAACCCTCGACCGCCTTGCCGAGATGCTGAAGGGTGCGCAGGGACACAATGGCCGCGCACTGTTGAACGTTGAGGATGAGGTTTACGTCGCTGCCGCGATGGGCTGCACCATGGGTGTGCTCCGTCATCCGCTGCACGGATTGCGACCAGCGCCGGATACGGACCTGTTCTTCAACGGAGCAAGACAGGCCAAGAGCCGCATGGACGAGGTGGTGCGCGCGGTACGTTGGCAGCGCATCGCAGCTCCCTATCCCGTCGGGACCGGCACCATCCAGGTCAGCGACGAGGTGCTTACGGATAGCTGGGCCTTCGAACGCGGGCAGACCTGGCAGAACGACCTGGCAGGACAGACCGCCTACCAGGAAGCGCCGGCATGTATGTCGAGGGAGATTGCTCTGCCCCGCGTCACGTCGAGCGGCGAGAAGCCGTTCCTCTTTGCGTCGAGATTTCCGAATGGCGCTGTTGCTATCGGAGCACAGGAACGCACTCGAACGGGCCGTGCCTGGTATATGCCCCCGGCAGAGGTGGAGTTGCGCGTCGGAGATGCTCCGGGACCGTATGGTATCTTTGGCAGCTTCACCATGCTTACCCTCGTCTTCGACCGCCCACTTCAAGGCCGGCGAGTCATAGCTCAGGACCTGGCAGGCGAAGAAGCGATCGACGTAACGAATCGCGTGCGCATCGACGGCCGCAGCCTTCAACTTACCGAGGCAAATCTGCGAAGCTTTGGACTGCGCGCGGCAACACAGGGAGATCTCTCGTCGCCCGGCTTGGTCCTCGCGCTTCGATAGTGCGCGAAGAGAAAACAACGATGACGAACAAGCGACGCACGCTGGTGGCCCTTCTTCTTGCATGCCGCGGACTCGCCGGCGCTCAGCAGCCGGCGACCTCACCGCTCGGCTTCACTTCGACGGATACGTCGTTGCAGCAGTCGTTCGAGTGGGCAAAGCAACAGGCCCTGACCTACGCTCGGCCGAGCGCGGGCACCATGGGGCCATGGTATGCAGCAGCTCTGCCGGGCCGGAACGCCTTCTGCATGCGCGATGTATCGCACCAGACGGAGGGCGCGGCCGCACTTGGTCTGTACGCCGCGAACCGAAACATGTTGGGCCTCTTCGCGCAATCGGCTGCGAAAGAGCGCGACTGGGCGGCTTACTGGGAGATCGATGGCAATGGTCGCCCGTCGCCTGCAGACTATCTCTCCGACACCGACTTCTGGTTCAATCTGCCGGCGAACTTCGATGTGCTCGATGCCATTGTGCGCATGTGGCGCTGGACGGGCGATGACGCCTACCGCGATGGTCCGGTCTTCCAGCGCTTCTTTCGCATCACCATGGGGGATTACATCAGGGCGTGGCAGCTTATGCCGGAGACCATATTGAAGCGGCCCCGCATCGCGAACCAGCACCAAACAGAAGGCCGCTTCGTTCAATCCCGCGGCATCCCGAGCTACACCGAGGGCTCCCGCGATTTCATCTTTGGCGCGGACCTTCTGGCGTCGGAGTACCGGGCTATTGAATCGTTCCACGAGATTTCAGCGAGCGCGAGTGATCGCAAGCTCGCGCAGGAGATGCAGCCCACCGCGGACGCGATCCAGTCCTTACTGGAACGTGTTGCCTGGTCGAAGACGCAAAATCACTATCTGGGCACGATTCGTGCAGACCTTACCGGCACGGGATCGGGCGATGCGCTCGTTCTCTATTTCAACGCTGCGAAGAACCCCGCGCATATTCGCGGCGCACTTAACTATCTTTCTTCGCCGCAATATTGGCAGCACATCAATATCGAAGAAGAGAGTTATGTGCCGTTGACGTTGTTTCGCTATGGAAGAAGCGACGCCGCATACCAGGTGCTGGCTGATCTTAGTAGTCCGCAGAAGGCCCGCCGAGAGTATCCGGAAGTCTCGTACTCAGTCATTGAAGCGCTCGTGAGCGGAGCGATGGGCGTTCAACCTGCACACAAGGACGACGCGTTCGACGTTCTCACTCTATCTCGTCTGCCAAGCGATCACCGAGCGACCCTGTCGGGCCTCTGGATCAGAAGGAACCAACTGGACATCACGCATACCGGCAGATCATCAACACGCCTGAAGAATATCTCAGGACCGCCGGTGCGCTGGCGGGCAGGATTTTCCGGGGCGGTATCGCACTTGCACGTAAATGGAACGACGGTCGCAGCCGATCACTCGACGTCGGCCGGAGGTGCAGTCGCCAGTTGGACAGACGTGACTGTTCCCTCGGGAGCGACTCGCGTCGTCAGCAGGTAAGCGAACGCGCGCACCCTGACAGGGAGATTTCGATGGCTTGCCCGAGTATCGCCATGGCAATGAGGCCGTCTGGGACAACGCAACCGTTTTCGATGAGGGCGGCCCTATCGAGTCACCGGACCTCAGCGCCTATTTGTCCGTCCGAATGGAGGTGCTCGCGGATGTGGCCGCGCGCCTGGGACGGCCAGCGGAGGCGCGCCAGTGGAAGCAGCAATCCAATCAGCTCCTTGAGCGCATGCTGCAGCGATTCTGGCGGGACGGCGATTTTGTCGCCATCCATGTGACAGATGGACGTCCTATACGTTCGCAGAGTCTGCTACTGGACATGCCCATCATCCTGGGCACACGCCTGCCTGCTTCCATGCAGGCAAAGCTGATTGCAGACGTACGGAAGCGAGCTTCCGAATCTTCCTTCGGCCTGGCATCGGAACCGGAGAACAGCCCCTTCTATACCGCCGACGGTTACTGGCGGGGACCGATCTGGGCGCCCTCGACGATGATCATTACGGCGGGACTGGATGAAATGGGAGAGCACGCGCTTGCCAATTCGCTCAAGGAACGGTTTTGCAGGATGGCGCAGAAAAGTGGCATGGCGGAAAACTTCGATGCCCAAACCGGCGACGCGCTGCGAGATCCCGCCTACACCTGGACATCCAGTGTCTTTCTGCTATTTGCGCATGATCTCGCAGAGCCTGGAGCGGCGTCACAGCGCATGAGTGCTTCTATTCCAGCACACGAAGGCGAGAACCGGGTGCGCTGATTTCGGACTAAGACAGATTTGTTAGATGGAGTATTTTTCCATCCGCCGGTAGAGTGCACCGCGGCTGAGGCCCAGGGCCTCTGCTGCCTGACTCACGTTGCCCTGCGCCCGCGCCAGCGCCTTGCGGATGAGGATACTCTCGACCGCCTCCAGGCTCATGTCGTCGAGACTGGATGAAGTGGTTGCAGAGCGCGGCGGCGTCAGATTCAGATCGCCGATGTCCACTTTTTCCGAACGTGCCATCAGGACGGCCCGCTCGATGCAGTGGTCCAGTTCGCGGACGTTGCCCGGCCACGCGTATTGCATCATCATGTCCAGGGCGCGCGGCGCGAAGCCGGAGAGCAGGCGTCGATAGCGCTTGCTCCAGCGCGCGAGGAAGTGGCCGGCCAGGAGCGGCACGTCTTCCCGGCGTTCGCGCAACGGCGGCAGATGAATCTCCACGGTGTTGAGGCGGAAGAGCAGGTCCTGACGGAAGCGGCCTTCCTCGCTCTCCTTGTGCAGGTCGGCGTTGGTGGCGGAGAGCAGCCGCACGTCCACCTTGCGCGTCTTCGACGAACCGACACGCTCCAGCTCGCCCGTCTCCAGCACGCGCAGCAGCTTGGCCTGCTGGCGCAGGGGCACGTTGGCGATCTCATCCAGGAAGAGCGTGCCATGGTCGGCCAATTCGAAACGGCCAATGCGATCGGTACGTGCGTCGGTGAAAGCGCCCTTCACGTGGCCAAAGATCTCACTCTCAAAGGTGCCTTCCGGCAGCGCGCCGGTGTTCACGGCAACGAGTGAGCGCGGCGCGCGCGAGGAGAGCATGTGGATGGTCTGCGCGACGACTTCCTTGCCCGTGCCGTGCTCACCGGTGATGAGCACGTTGGCGTCGGAGGGGCCGATGCGCGCGATCATCTCCAGCACCGGCTGCATGGCGCGCGATTCGGCGATGAGCGTGGGCAGTCCGTCGGCGCGCAGGAAGCGGTTCTCCGCCTCCAGCATGTCAGCCTGCCGCTGCACGCGGTGCAGATCAAGCTGGGTGCGCAGCACGGTAAGCAGCCGTGCATTGTCCCAGGGCTTCTGGATAAAGTCCGCGGCGCCGCGGCGCATGGCTTCGACGGCGAGTTCCACGCTACTCCACGCAGTCATCACGATGATGGGCACGCGCAGACCGTAGCTCTGGATCTCCGCGAGCAGATCGATGCCCTCCGCACCCGACGTGGTGTCGCGCGTGTAATTCATATCCATCAGGACAGCGTCGTAGCTCTCGCTCGCAAGACACTCGATGAGCTGCCGGGGCGATGCAGCGCGATCCAGCTTGTAGCCTTCCGGGCGCAGCAGTATCTCCAGCGCGTCCAGGATGGCAGGCTGATCGTCGGCGACGAGCAGACGCGGCCGCTGCCCCTCCTGCGTGTGCGTGCCATTTGCGGTGGAGCGTTGTCGTGCGCTGCTCATGCTGGTTGTCACTCTACTCTATGGTTGGGGCGCTGAGGGCTGGGGTTGAGAGGTAGAAGGCTGGGGCGGCGGTGCTGCTTGTTGTGGCATTGCGGCGGGAGGAGGAGCCAGAGCAGACGGTGATACCGGCGAAACTGGCTTGCTCACCACGCCGGAGCGTGCTTCATCCATGGAGATACCGAGCCGTTGAATAATTTCGCCTGTCGCGCTGTAAAGGGCTATACGGTTCTTCTCGTAGGCGGTTTCCGCGGACGCGAGCGTGGAACTGGCAACCGCCAGATCATGCTCGGCGGTAAGGCTTTCGAAGTTCGATCCTGCCCCAAGCTGCTGCTCCTGTTTCTTTATATCGAAGGTCTTCTGGGCCAGATCACGTGCCTTGCGCGCAGCTTCCACGCGCGCCTCGCCTTGCTCCAAGGCGTACGCGGCATTGCGTACCTCGAAGCGCAGATTTTTCTTCTGCTGTACGACAGACAATTCTCTCTGCCGTAATTCAAGCTCCGAGCGGAATTGATCGGCTCTCGCGGCGCGGTTGCGCAAGGGAATCTGCACATTGACTTCAGCCAGATAATCCGGCGATGAATTATTGAAGGCGTTTTGCAGTGTGCCGGCATAGCTC
>DASXGY010000255.1:0-5838 GCA_036488835.1 Acidobacteriaceae bacterium | reverse complement strand
TCTGCGGGACCAACGCATTGTCATGCGCATCCGTTAAGCTGCTGCCAGCAGCATGCGGATCGTTCTCACTACCTTTGGCACTTTGGGCGATGTAAACCCGCTCATTGGTGTTGCGCTCGAGATGCGACGGCGGGGCCACGTGCCGGTGCTGGCGGTGCCGGAGATCTTCCGTCCCAAGATCGAGCCGCTGGGGCTGGCGTTCGCCAAGGTCGGGCCCACGCTGAAGCCGCATGATCCGGAGCAGGTTGCCTACCTGATGGACATCCAGAAGGGCACCGAGCGGACGCTGCGCGAGTTTCTCTTCCCGGCCATCCGCCAGAGCTTTGACGAGCTGTCCTCTGCCGTCCAGGCGGGCGGCGGTGCGGACCTGATGCTCGCGGGCGAGCTTACCTATCAGGCGCCGGTGGTCGCGGAGGTGACGGGCGTGCGCTGGGCCAGCTATGTGCTCGCGCCGATCTCGTTCTTCTCCTCGTATGACGCGCCGGTGCTGCCGCCCTATCCGCAGCTGGCTCGCCTGCAGAACATGGTGCCCGTTACGGGACACGCCGTCAGCCGCTTTGCCCGATGGGTCACCCGGGAGTGGGCTAAGCCTGTTTACCGGTTGCGCGCAGAGCAGGGGCTGGATCGCGGCGGCAATGTCCTCTTCGATGCCAAGCACGCCCCCAGCCTGGTGCTGGCTATGTTTTCTCCGCTGCTGGGAGAGCCGCAACCGGACTGGCCGCCCAACAGCGAGATCACCGGCTTCGTCTTCTACGACGGGGATGCCGGCAAACAGGAGCTGCCTGAGGAGGTGGAGCGATTTCTGCAGGCGGGTGAGCCGCCGGTCGTCTTCACGCTGGGCTCGGCGGCGGTGCTGGACGCCGGTGATTTCTACGAGGAGAGCGCACAGGCGGCGCTGATGGCCGGGGTGCGTGCCGTTTTGCTGGTCGGCACCGACGCGAGAAACGTGCCGCAGACGCAATCGCCGGATCTTTGCGTCGCGCGCTACGCGCCGTATTCGAAGCTCTTTCCGCGGGCTTCGCTGATCGTGCACCAGGGCGGCGTGGGCACCACCGCGCAGGCGATGCAGGCCGGGCGGCCCATGCTAGTGATGCCCTATAGTCATGACCAGCCCGACAACGCGCGGCGCATGCGGCGGCTGGGTGTAGCGGGCGTGATTCGGCGGGAGAATTACACAGCGGAGCGCGCGGCGCGGCGGATCCAGCGCATCCTGGGGCATCCGCGATTCGCGGAACGCGCGGCTGAAGTTGGCGAAGAGATGCAGCGGGAGAACGGCCTGGCACAGGTGTGCGATGCGCTGGAGACGCTGACCCGGCAGCAGCGATAGTGCCGGCGACGAAAGAATGAGGAGTGCAGATGCAAACGACAGCAGCAAAGGGACCGAACGAAAAGGGGCTGGGCGAGCAGACCGTGCAATGCCCGCAATGCGGCAATGAGATGAAGGTGACGGAGTCGCTGGCGGCGCCGCTGATCGCCGCTGTGGAGCGGAAATACCAGCAGCAGATGCGGGAGCAGCAGGCCGCGATCGCCGGACGCGAGCAGGATGTTCGAAACCGTTCCGCCGAATTGGAAAAGCAGACCCTGGATGCCGAGCAGCGTGTCGCCGAGCAGGTGCGGGTGCGTGTGGAGGCGGAGCGAAAGCAATTGGCGACGCAGGAGGCCGCGCGCGCGAAACAGATGGTTGCCGGCGAGCTCGAACGGCAGGCGAGCGAGCTGAAGGATCGCGATGCGCGGCTTGAATCGCTGGCCGGCAAGCTCAAAGTCGCACAGGAGCAGGAAGCCGAGTTTCTTCGTCAGAAGCGGGCCATCGACGACGAGCGCCGCGAGCTGAAGCTGCAGGTGGAGCGGCAGGTTCAGCAGGAGCTCGACTCGGTCCGGCGGCAGGCGAAATCGCAGGCAGAGGAGCAGATGGGGCTGCAGGTACGGGACAAGGATGAAGCCATCCAGGTGCTGCGGCGGCAGATCGACGAGCTGAGGCGCAAGGCGGATCAGGGATCGCAGCAGGCGCAGGGGGAGGTGCTGGAGACGCAGATTGAGCAGCAATTGCGCGCACGCTTTCCCATGGATGAGATCCAGCCGGTTCCCAAGGGACAGTTCGGCGGCGATTTGCTGCATACGGTGCGCGATGCGGCAGGCCAGCCCTGCGGAACCATCCTGTGGGAGTTCAAGCGCACGCAGAACTGGTCTCAAGGATGGCTGGCGAAGCTGCGCGGCGATCAGCGCGCGGCCGGCGCGGAATTGGCCGTCCTGGCCAGCCAGACGCTGCCGCGCGATCTGTCTCTGTTCGACCATGTGGAGGGTGTGTGGGTCAGCAGCCTGGCCTGCACGCTGCCGGTCGCGGTGGCATTGCGCCAGGCGCTGATTGAGCTGGCACGTGTGCGGCGCGCCGGCGAAGGCGAGCAAACCAAGGCGCAGGAGGTCTACAGCTATCTGACCGGGCCGCAGTTCCGCCATCGCGTGGAGACGATCGCGGAGAAGTTCACCGACATGCGCGCGGATCTCGACCAGGAGCGCAAGTTTATCGAGCGGCAGTGGGCCAAGCGCGAAAAACAGCTGGAACTCGTGCTGAAGGCCAGCGAAGGGATCAACGGCGACCTGCAGGCGATTGCCGGGCGCACTCTGGATGCGATCGACGCGCTGCAGCCGCAGATGATGTTGCTTCCCGATGAAAACTGAGGCGCACTGGACTCAAAACTAATCCGCAGGAGCATCAGGAGATGTTCGCGTTCGGTCGAACTCGCCGCATCCTTGCCGTTCATGCACATTTCCACAGCGGCCGCGGTATTCAGGCGAAGTTGCTCAAAGCAGGGTAGTTGGATGCCGCGAGGGAGCGCGAATCCGGCAGCAGCGCCGGCAATGTCACCCATTCGACAACATACTTTGCTACGGAAGTCGCACGCGTAAACGATTTCCTTAAGGGTGTCACGGTTGCTAAAATACGCCCACTTCCCCCGGGATCCGGTGGGTGGTGCAAGGCCCAAAAACTCGCCGGATATGCGACTGGCGCAAACCCTTGCGCATCTCAAGACGAACTAGCGGGTTTATATGTATCGGCGGCGCTTCACTCGCCACCATGACATGAGGCCAAAAGGGAGTTCTTCGCTCGATGGATGAGAGATTGAAATCTGGAAGTCTGAATGCAGTACGTCTGGCCGCCAGCGAAGGCATGGTTGGCTACTTCTCCATGGAGATTGCCATCGAGCCCAGCATGCCCACTTACAGTGGCGGGCTGGGAGTGCTTGCTGGAGACACGCTGCGCTCTGCGGCAGACATGGGATTGCCGCTGGCAGCCGTCACGCTGGTGCACCGAAAAGGCTACTTCCGGCAGATCCTGGACGCGAATGGCGTGCAAAGCGAAGAGCCGCAGCCGTGGAGTCCCGAGGATCGGCTGCCGCAGGAAGAGCCGCGCATCGTGGTGACGATCGAGGGCCGTCCGGTGCACGTGCGCGCCTGGCGTTATGACATGGAAGGGGTCACCGGGCACACCATCCCGATCTATCTGCTGGATACCGACCTGGATGCGAATGATCCGCGCGACCGCACCCTGACCGACCGGCTTTATGGGGGCGACACCAACTACCGACTGGCGCAGGAGATCGTGCTCGGCATCGGCGGCTTCCGGATGCTTGACGCCCTGGGCTACGACGTCACCGTGTACCACATGAACGAGGGACACGCCGCGCTGCTGACCCTGGCGCTGCTGGAAAAGACACTGAGCGGTGGTGCGCTTTCGAGCGCACGGGAGAGCGACATCGAGGCCGTACGCCAGCATTGTGTCTTTACGACACACACTCCAGTGCCGGCGGGGCATGACCGCTTCTCCATGGAGCAGGCACAGCGGATTCTGGGCAGCGACGCCACGCAGGCGGTGGAGCGCATCGGCGGCTGTCACGAGGGCATGGTGAACATGACCTACATCGCCATGCGCCTCTCCCGTTTCGTGAATGGCGTGGCGATGCAGCACGGTAAAGTGAGCCGGGCCATGTTCCCGGAATACGACATCGCTGCGATTACGAATGGCGTCCACGCCGGCACCTGGACTTCGCCGGCGATGCAGGCTACTTTCGACAAGCACCTGCCGCGCTGGCGCGAGGACAACATGCACCTGCGCTACGCCATCGACATCCCGCAGGAGGAGATTGCAGCGGCGCATGCGGATGGCAAGCACGTGCTGCTGGCCGAGGTGGCGAAGCGCACGGGCATCCAGTTGCGCGAGGATATCTTCACCATCGGGTTTGCGCGTCGCGTCGCAACCTACAAGCGCGGCGATCTGCTCTTCACCGACGCAAAACGGCTGGCCCGCATGGCGCAGCAGGTGGGCAGTCTGCAGATTCTCTACGCGGGCAAGGCGCATCCCGCGGATGAGCCGGGAAAGCAGATTATCCGGCACGTTTTTGAAGAGGCGCAGAGCCTCACCTCTGCCTCGCTGCATATCATCTACCTGGCGGACTACGAATGGCGCCTGGGCGCGCTGCTTACCGGCGGCGTTGATGTCTGGCTGAACAATCCCCTGCGGCCGTACGAAGCTTCCGGCACCAGCGGCATGAAGGCAGCGCTGAACGGCGTGCCCAGCCTGAGTGTCCTGGATGGCTGGTGGATCGAAGGCTGCATCGAGAGCGTGACCGGATGGGCGATCGACGACCATGAACGCGCCGAGGATGAAGCAGACAGTCTCTACAGCAAGCTCGAGTCGAAGATTCTGCCGCTCTACTATCAGGACAAGCCAGGCTGGCGGAAGCTGATGCAAACCACCATCGCGATGAACGGCTCGTTCTTCAACACGCAACGCATGCTCGAGCAGTACGTTTCGAATGCGTACTACCCGGAGAAGAAGGAAAGCTATTCCGCGCAGATGCTGGAGCAGTCTTTCGCGCGCTAGCGACTCCTGGTAGTTTGCCAAGCAACGCAGAAAAGGCCCGGATAGAAGATATCCGGGCCTTTTTGTTCGCTTGCGGCGAAGCTGCTACGGAGCCAGCGTCGTGATGAGGGCGGCTTTGGGGCTGCCCCATCCGGTCACAAGATCGTAGCCCGTCACCGCCGAATAGCTGCCGGATTTACCACTGGTGATGTCGTGGAAGTCCGTGGCGTAGGTGGAGGTCACGTTCTGCGGGTAGATGGTTGGGTCGAGGAAGCCGACTTTCGACTTGCCGTTGGCGGCCGCCTGCTGGTTGGCCAGCGCAATGAAGCCGGCCCACATGGGAGCGGCGAAGCTGGTGCCCCCGTAATCGTTGGCCAGGCAGGTGGTCTGGTCAGCACAGGTGTAGAAGGTGAAGTTCGCATTGGCTGAGACATCCGGGCCGTTGCGATAGGTGGTCGAACCCTTGTTGGTCGTGGTGATGACCCCGGAGATCTGCTGCCACGAGGGGATCGCGATCCTGTCCGGAGAGATGCCGCCACCGCTATCCACCCATGCAGTCTCAGACTGCCAGGGGCCGGCAGCCTTGGAGGTAGTCAGATCGGTGCCGCCGACGGAAACGACGTAAGCGTTATCCGCTGGCCACGCCTCATTTCTCTTCGACCAGGTGGAACTGTCGCCCGAAGCCGCGAAGAAGGTCTGGCCTTGCGCCGCCATTTTCTCGAAGTAGGGATTGAGTGTGGAGGGGTCCGCCGGCGTCCAGCCCCAGGAACAGCCGATGGTGGTGGGCAGCGGGTTGTGGGTCGTCATCGCGCTGATGATTGCCGTATCCGTGGAACCGACATACATGACCAGACTGGCGAGGCCAGGAGCCATGCCAATGGCTTGCGTCATATCAAGCGTCTGTTCGGTGTCATCACAATTGCCGCCGGATCTGCTGTCCACGCAGGATGTGCTGGTCCCATCCGTGGAAAGGAGGGTGA
>DASXGY010000330.1:0-3243 GCA_036488835.1 Acidobacteriaceae bacterium | reverse complement strand
CGAAAGGAATCTTTGCCATGCTGGTTGGATTCCAGCAACACCTCCAAGATGCTGAACGCGAAACGAGGACGCATCCCTGATGCGCCGTTTACGCCGTTCTTTTCTCCCGCCCGCGCCACCCTCCCACAATCGCCGTGATCAGCAGCAGCTTCGCCAGCCAATCGCCTGCATGGATCGCGCCAATCTTCCACGACACCCCCTGCCACATCACGGAGCCGCTCAGCAGCATCAGCGGAAACCCTATCCATAGCCACAAGCCAAGCCCGGTCGCGCTCCTCCAGTCGGCATCGGCCAGACGTGCCACCAGCCGCGCCACCACATACGTCAGCACGAAGTCGCGCGCGATCTCGCCGAGAACAGCCCACCGCGAGAACTTCGCGGCAGCACTCGGGTCCATTCCGCTCAGCCGCATCCATAGTGGGCCAAACATCAGCGGGCTGTAATACAAGGAGCCCTCGATAAACGTCACAACCGTCGCCGCTGCGATTGCCCTGTAGTTCAGCCGCCGAACTTCCATGTCGCTCCTCCTTCGGCAATGACATCTCTCTCGGGTTTCAACGCCGCCTGCCGTTGCTGCAGGAAGCGCCGCACCGCGCTATCGCTCGCCAACCCGATCGCAAGCTCATAAGCATTCCACGCTTCGTCATGCGCGCCCGTCCGTGACAGCAACTCCGCGCGCACCGCCCAGTACGGTTGGTACTCCGTCAGCCGTGCATCTGCCACCGGCTCCGGCAGCGCGTCCAGACCCGCGGCAGCGCCCCGCAGCTCCGCTACAGCCAGCGCGCGATTGATCGCCACCACCGGCGATCCGGAGATCGCGAACAGCGCATCGTAGAGCGCGACCACCGCCGACCAGTTGGTCTCGCCGGTGCGGCAGCGATGCACATGCGCCGACTGCAACGCGGCCTCCAGTTGATAGCGGCCCACCATGCCGCGCGCACCTGCCCGCCGCAACAGCGCCTCCGCCTCATCCATCATGCCCGCATCCCACAGCGCTGGATTCTGCGCCGCCAGCGGCACAAATTCGCCATCCTCCGAACGCCGGGCCGCACGTCGCGCCTCCGCGTGCAGCATGAGCGCCAGCAGCCCCAGCGCCTCCGGCTCCTCAGGCAGCAGCTCCGTTACTAATTGCGCCAGAAACATCGCCTCTCCCGTCAGGTCCCGCCGCACCACGTCCGTCCCGCCGGGATCGATCCATCCTTCCGTGAACGCGGCATAGATCGCCTCCAGCACCACGCCCAGCCGCGCGGCAAGCTCCTCGCGCTCCGGCACGCGAAATGGAATTCCTGCCTGCCGTATCTTGTCCTTCGCCCGCACCAGCCGCTTGCCCATGGCCGCCGGCGAAGACAGAAATGCAGACGCAATCGTCTTCGCATCCAGCCCAAGCACCACCTGCAGAATCAGCGGCGCGTGCACACCCGTCTCTATCGCCGGGTGTGCACAGGCAAACATCAGCGCCAGCCGGCGATCCGGAATCTCCGCGCTCTCCGCCGCAGCCGCTTCCAGTCCCTCGGCAAGGATCTGCAACTCTCCCGTCGCAGCCTCCGTCGTCGAGTGCCGGCGCGCCGCATCGATCACCTTGCGCCGCGCCACGGTCAGCAGCCAGCCTTCGGGATTGGCCGGGCAGCCGTTGCGCGGCCAATCCGCCAGCGCAGAAAGAAATGCCTCCGAAAGCGCATCTTCGGCTGCCGCCACATCATGTGTCCGCGCGGCTAGAAAGGCGACAAGCTTGCCGTAGCTGCGGCGCGCCACCGCTTCCGCGGTCTCGCGCGCCAGCTCGTCGCCTTCCTTCACTTCGCCGCCACGGACGCTCGTTGTTCATATGTCTGCGGAGCCGACATCTCCCACACCGGACGCACCTCGATCGTGCCATGCCCCGAGCCCGGGCACCGTGCCGCCCACGCGATCGCCCCATCCAGATCCGGCGCTTCGATCAGGTAGTAGCCCCCCAGTTGCTCTTTGGAGTCGGCATACGGTCCATCCAGCACCTGCTGCTTGCCGTTCGTCACCCGCACCGTGGTCGCCGTAGATACCGGCTGCAGCCGGTTCGAGCCCACGTATACGCCCGCCTTCTTCAGCGCCTCCGTATACGCCATGTAGGCCGCATAGCCCTGTTCCTGCTCCGCTTTCGTCATCTTCGACCAGCCATTCTCTTCCGCGTGAAGTAAAAACAGATATTGCATAGAAATCCTCCGCCCTCGGTTATATGCGAGCACCATGCCCGCTTACTCCCATGACGTTCGGGAGCTGGTGGTTTTGGACAACGGGTCGCAGTCTTTTCGAAAATTTTCCGGGATGATCCCGTGACGGATGGCTCGCGCAACACCAAACCATCAGGGGAAACAGCTCCAGACTACGGCTGCAGATCGAAAGCCGGCCGCCGGCTGCCATCCATGTAGAACGGCACGGAAGTGTGCGAGTGCACAACCTTCCATATGCCATCCAAGCGCTCCAGGCACAGCGTCATGCGCATCCAGAAGCTCACATCCTGCGCCGCGCCCTGGGGATGCCCGGCGATCCGCGAGTATCCATACCAGTGGGCCAGGTCTCCGCTGATCGTGATCTTCAGCTCGCGCGTCTCGGTCTCGATCGTCCCCTCCCAGCTGTCCATCCACTCCTGCACCTTGCCTGCGTTCGCGCCGTATACCGAGCGCAGCGGCGGCGACAGATCGAATACCACCGCATCGGGTGCAAAGTGCGCCACGGCGGCCGCCGAATTCTTGTCGTGCATCGCCTTTTCCTGAGCGTCCACCAGCTTCCGGATCTCGGCAGCATCCGCCGCGGTCTGCGCGTTCATACCGCTCCTCCTGGTGTTTTTTCTGGTGGGTGACCGGCAAAGAAGAGAACGCCGCGCTATCAACACGCTCATTTTCCCGAATCGCCTAGGCGGCCACGCCAGCACGCGTCCGGTTCCGCCAGTGACTCCACACGAACCACACAATACCCGCCACCAGCACGAGTTCTACCCCAAGGTGGAAGCGGTGAAAGACCGCCTTGAACCGCGGATCGTTATCCCAGTGGTCGCCCAGCCGCATCCCCACATAGGCCAGCGCATAGCACCACGGCCACGATCCGAGAAAAGTGTAGAGATGAAATCGCCCTTGCGGCATCTTCGCAATACCCGCAGGCAGCGCGATAAATGTCCGTACCACCGGCAGCAGACGGCCGAAGAAGACCGTGATGCCGCCAAACTTTTCAAAGTAGTGCGTCACGCGGTCCAGATCATGCCGGCTCAGCAGCACG
>DASXGY010000177.1:0-5850 GCA_036488835.1 Acidobacteriaceae bacterium | reverse complement strand
GGATGAGGCCGGCGCAAACAGCATCGGGCTCGAGACGGACGGCACGGCGGATCCTGCGTACTGGATGCGCACTTACTACCGGCATGCGCGGACCATCTCGCGCAGCGTGGTGCCGTTGCTGGAGCAGCCGAATCCGACACGCTCCTTCTTTCCGCGGCGGCGTCGGCGGCTTGCGATCGAGGGAACGCCTTTTGTGCTGATGGATAGCCGGGTCGATCTAGCAGGCGAAGAGACGAACATTGACCCGGAGTCGATGCTGCGCATCTTTGGCGTGATGGCGGAGCAGGGCTTTAAGCTGAGCCCGCATGCGGAGTCCGCGATGAGCGACGCGCTGCCAATGCTGAACCTGCATTTGCCAGAGGGGCCCTTCCTGCGCGCAGGGCTGCAGCGAATTCTGCTGGGCCGCTATGCGGCAGCGACGCTGCGCACGATGCATACACTGGGCGTGCTCGAGATGCTGGTGCCGGAGTTTCACGGCATCGATGCGCTGGTGATCCGCGATTCGTATCACCGCTACACCGTGGATGAGCACACGTTCCTGACCATCGAGAATGTGCACGCACTGCGTGACGCCGCGCAGGATTGGGAGCGGCGCTTTGCCGGACTACTGGACGAGATCGATCGCCTGGAGCTGCTGCTTCTGGCGTTGCTGCTGCATGATACCGGCAAGGCAAGCCGCAGCGGAGATCACACGACGCAGAGCTGCGAGCTGGCGGAGGCAGTGCTGGATCGGCTGGAGTTCGAGAGCGAAGAGCGCGAGATTGTGCTGGCGCTGGTGCGCGATCATCTTGCTATGTCGGCGGCGCTGCGCCGCGACATCTTCGATCCAGAGACGCTGCGCGCGCTTGCCGAGAAGGTGGCGACGCCGATGCGGCTGCGCATGCTTTGCCTGATGACCTATGCCGATGTGCGCGCGGTGAATCCGGAGGCGCTGACGCCGTGGAAGGCGGAGAATCTGTGGCAGCTTTTTATCGCGACCTCGAACTGGATGGACCGCAATGTAGACGAGGAGCGCTACCATGCATCCCTCGATCCAGCGCTGCTGCGGCGCGTTACCGCGCTTGTGCCGGACCGGAAAGAGCAGTTGCAGCGCTTTCTGGAAGGGCTGCCGCAGCGCTACGTGCAGACCAGATTGCCAGAGCAGATTCGCACACACCTGGATATGTCCAGCCGTCTCGACGTGCAGCCGGCGCAGCTCTCCTTACGCAAGACGCGACACCTCTTCGAACTGGTTCTGATCGCGAGGGATCGCCCGATGCTGTTCGCCGATATCGCCGGTACGCTCTCTGCGCTCGGCATGAACATCGTGAAGGCAGAGGCATTCGCGAACGATGCCGGCGTAGTGGTGGACAGCTTCCTGTTCGCCGACTCCTTTGGCACACTGGAGTTGAATCCGTCCGAGTTCGGCCGCTTCACCCAAAAGGTGATGGACACGGTGACGAAACGAGCGTCCGTGGACGGACTGATGCGCGCCCGGCGGCACCTGCACATGCTGCCGGTGAAGATGCGGGTAGAGACGCGCATCTCCTTCGACGATACGGCCTCGAGCGCAAGCACGGTGATGCAGGTGGTGGCGCAGGATGGACCGGGCCTGCTGCGCACGATTGCGTCGGTGATTGCGACGCTTGGTTGCGATATCCGCGTCGCGCTCATCGACACGGAAGGCGAGCTTGCGGTGGACGTCTTCTACCTGACGGAGTCGAAGCGCCCGCTCGACGATGGCCTGAAGGCGCGACTCGCGGACGAGCTGAGCGCGGCCATCCAGACGCTACGTCCGAGTCCCGCGCTCGCCCGGTAGCAATGGGTTGAGCGGCGCGTCGCGCTGATATTGAAGGGAAGGTACAGCAGGTCCTTCACTCCACCTTCGGTTAGTTCAGCATGCCAACCGTATGCAACTAACGAATCACTCACCACACTCGCTGGTCAGGCTTGCGGGCGAGGCGCCAGCTTCACCAGCATGCGCTGCGTGGCTTCCCAGTCGACCAGCAAGACTTCGGCGCGCTGACTGTGCGCAGTTGCGGCGTGGAGAGTCAGCAACTCGTAGACCTGCGCTGCGGACTCCGGATCGTCGGCGAGCGATGACGCTTGGAGAAAATCGGGATGATAGCGCTGCTCGCTGACGAAGCTGCCGTCCTCGTCGAGCACCCATGCCATGCCACCGGTCATACCAGCGCCAAAGTTCTGGCCGGCACGGCCCAGCACCAGCACAGCGCCTCCAGTCATGTATTCGCAGCCATGATCACCCACACCTTCGACGACGGCGACAGCGCCCGAGTTGCGGACGGCGAAGCGTTCGCCGGCGCGTCCGGCAGCCAGCAGGCGGCCCGATGTGGCGCCATAGAGCGCGACGTTGCCGAGCAGGACGTGATGCGAGCTTTCCCGCGCGGCATCGCCTTCGGCGCGTAGCACGATCTCTCCGCCGCAGAGACTCTTGCCGACGAAGTCGTTGGCCAGCCCTTCAAAGACGAGCCGCATGCCGGGGACAGCGAAGGCGCCGAAGGACTGACCGGCCACACCCTGCAGCTCGATCTCGATGGGCGCAGCCGGATCGCGATGATGCAGACGCTCCAGCGCGAGCTGGCCGGCGATGCGCGCGCCGACGGCACGGTCGCTGTTCGCGATCTGGTCGCTGACGAAGAAAGGCTTACCTTCGCGCGCCGCGGCCAGCGCAGGCTCCAGCCACTCGTCGTCGATAGGCGTATCCGTCTGCGGGCGCACATTGCGCTGCCCGGCCCAGGCGCGCTCGCCGTCCACCGGCGCTGCCAGCATGCGAGTGAGATCGAGCGCAGCGATGCGGCGCGTCTGTTCCAGCAAGTCCGTACGGCCTACAGCGTCGCCCAGGCTCGCGAGTCCCAGACCGGCGACCATGTGGCGCAGGTCGGTGGCGAGGCCTTCGAAGAAGCGCACGATATGCTCCGGCTTGCCGCGAAACTTCGCGCGCAGCTCCGGCTTCTGGGTGGCGATGCCGGTGGGACAGGTGTTGAGGTGACATTGCCGCGCCATGTCGCAGCCGAGAGCGACCAGCACCGCGGTGCCGAAGGCGTATTCGTCCGCGCCCAGCATCGCGGCGATGAGGACATCGCGCGCCGTCTGCAGACCACCATCACAGCGCAGACGTACGCGGCCGCGGAGTCCCTCCGCAAGCAGCGACTGTTGCGCTTCGGCAAGGCCAAGCTCCCACGGATTGCCGGCGTGCTTGATGCTCGAGAGAGGCGATGCGCCGGTGCCGCCGCTGTGGCCGGCGATGACGATGTAATCCGCGAATGCCTTGGCGACGCCCGCTGCGATGGTGCCCACGCCGAAGGACGAGACCAGCTTGACCCCGATGGCGGCGCGTGGATTGACTCGCTTCAGATCGTAGATGAGCTGCGCGAGATCTTCGATGGAGTAGATGTCGTGATGTGGCGGCGGACTGATGAGCATGACGCCGGGCTGCGCGTGACGCAGGCGGGCGATGAGTTCGGTGACTTTGTGCGCGGGAAGCTGGCCGCCCTCGCCGGGCTTGGAGCCCTGCGCGATCTTGATCTCGATCTCCTCCGCGTTTGCCAGGTATTCCGCGGTGACGCCGAAGCGGCCGGAGGCGAGCTGCTTGATCTTGTTGTTGTGCAGTCCGCGGCCGCCGGTGAGCGGATCGGGTGCCCACACGACCGGATCTTCACCGCCTTCGCCGGTGTTGGAGCGTGCGCCGAGCAAATTCATCCCCTCGGTGATGGTGCCGTGCGCCTCGGGACTGAGCGAGCCGAGCGACATCGCCGAGGCGATAAAGCGGCGCGTGATCTCGGGAGTTGGCTCGACGGCATCCTCAGCCAGCGATGGGCCGGCGGCTCGGATGTAGAGCATATCGCGCAACACCTGGGGTGCGGTTTCGGAGGCTGCCGTGAGAACGGTGAGGGTCTGCGGTTCTGCAACTGCAACAGCACCGCGGACGGAGCCCACGCTGCTCTGGACTACTTTCACACGCTGCGGCTGCCAAGCATGAGGCTCTGCTGTATCGGCTTTGCGGAAGCGCACCCAGCCGTAGTCGGGCAGGTCGACGCTTGCCGATGGGCCAGCGGGCGAGCCGGAGGTTGGTGGCTCAGGGTGGAAGGTGGCCTGCCAGGCGCGTCGGACCTGCGCCTCGATCTCGGTAAAGCCGATCCCCCCGAGCGGGGCAGGTGTGCCGCGCAGGGAGCGAAATATCACATCGTCATCCAGGCCGATGGAGTCGAACAGATGCGCGCCGCGATAGCTGTCCACGACGGAGATGCCCATCTTCGACATGACCTTCGCAAGACCCTGGTCGAACGTCTTGAGCATGTTTTTCTCGCCCGTCTCCGGAGCGGCCGCGGCAGCGGTCTGCAGGGCGAGCCAGGGACACACCGCGCCCGCGCCAACTCCCAGCAGCACAGCGGCGTGGTGCAGATCGCGGCAGTCTCCCGCTTCGACTGCGAGGCCGACGCGGGTGCGGATGCCGGCATCGACCAGCGCGTGATGGACGGCGCCCGTTGCCAGCGCCATGGGGACGGGCAGCTTGTCCGGACCAGCGGGCATATCCGTGAGCAGCAGCAGTTGCGCCCCGCCGGTGACCAGCGCGGTGGCTTCCAGGCAGAGACGATCGATGGCCGCGGAGAGGGTCTCGGTGGTCAAGAAGACGCATTCGAGCACTGCGGTCGGCAGATCGGCCGCCAAGGGATGGCTGCGCTCGCGCAATGCTTCGACTTGTCCGAGTGACAGGAACGGCGAGGGAAGCGAGAGGCCGGGGATGCGTGCGTGCGGATCGAGCAGATGCGGCCACGGGCCGAGGCGGGTATGCAACTGGACAACGCAGGCCTCGCGCAGTGCGTCGATGGGCGGATTCGTGACCTGTGCGAAGCGCTGACGCAGGTAGTTGTAAATCGGGCGCGGAGAGCGGGCGAGCGCGGCGATCGGCGTGTCATCGCCCATAGACCAGACGGCGTCTTTGCCTTCTACCGCCATCGGCTGCAGCACCATACGCACATCCTCGCGCGTGTAGCCGAAGAGCCGCTGCAGTTCGAGCAGCCGCTCCGCAGGGAGGCCGCTCTTCCATCCGGCCGCGTCGGTGAGCGCGAGGTCGGAGACGAGCGTTTCGTACTCCACTTCGCGATCGAAGCGGGCGAGAATTTCGCGCGTGTTCAATACCTCGTAACTCTTCAGGTCGACGACCAGCATCTCGCCCGGACCGAGACGGCCGCTCTCGAGAACAGATTCGGGATCGAGATCGACCAGACCGGCCTCAGAGCCAGCGACCACTAGGCCGTCGCGGGTGATGAAGTAGCGGCAGGGCCGCAGGCCGTTGCGGTCGAGTGCGGCACCGACGAGATGGCCGTCGGCGAAGGTGAGGGCGGCCGGACCGTCCCAGGGCTCGACGCAGTCGGCGTGATAGTGCATGAACTCGGAGACCTTCTCGAGCTTCGCCGGCGGCACCAGCATGCGGACCGCCTGGCTAACGCTGCGGCCATTGCGGGCCAGCAACTCTACGGCCTCATCCAGGCTGGTGGAGTCCGAGCCATCCGGTGAGTAGAGCGGATGGTACTCCGCCGGAATGGTGGCAGCGCGGGCGTCCATGCGCGCGCGATTGCCCCAGACGGTGTTGATCTCGCCGTTGTGCGCGAGCATGCGCAGCGGCTGGGCGCGGCTCCACGCAGGCTCAGAGTTAGTCGCATAACGCTGATGGAAGATGGCGAACGCGGTCTCGTATGCAGGATCGGCGAGATCGGGATAGTAATCCGCAAGAACGCGTCCGGCGCAGAGCGCCTTGTAGACGATAGTGGAGTCGGAGAGCGAGCAGATGTGGACGGCCGTCTTCCGCCGCTCAAACTGCTTGCGCGCCAGGAAGAGACGGCGATCCAG
>DASXGY010000106.1:0-1817 GCA_036488835.1 Acidobacteriaceae bacterium | reverse complement strand
CCAGTATGACATGTATACAGTTTATCTGTACAGGTAGACTGCATATCTCAAATACAAACATTTGTCGTCCTGGATCAAAGCGACAGCCTTTCCGCCCGTGCGAGAGTTCGGTCGATCGCCTCGACATCATGAGAACGACCGACTGAACCCTAGCGCGTTTCCAGAAGCGAGGCGCCGGCAGCGGTTCCTTACAGTGCAACAGCGAGGCGTGGTGAGTGTGACTACGCCCTGGTCTAGGCAATGCTCACAGGGACACGATTAGAGGCGCGAGTGGGATTTTCGGCAATCCCACGCTTCGCGTTTTATAACAGAGGGGCCCGGGCGAACCTTGGCCAGGCGCTGGATCACCGTCAGGCTAAGATCGTCGCAAAGCGGATGACCGTTCGAGAAGTCTTGTGCCGCGGCCAGCAGCATCATCAGCGTGTCATGCGCCGACGTCCGTTTTGCTGCTCGGAGCGCCGCAATAAGCCGATCCACTCCGAACTCTTCGTCTGTAGGATTGCGGCATTCGAGCACGCCGTCGGAGTACGCAACCAGCGTGTCGCCCGGCTCCAGAACCAGCTCGCCAGTCTGGTACTCCGCTCCTTCAATCGCACCCAGCAGCGGGCCGCCTGCGTCCAGCAGGCACGTCCGTCCATCCGCGCGCAGCAGAATGGGCAGGAAGTGTCCCGCATTGCAGTAGGTCAGTTTGCCGTGCTCGCAATCGATCAGCGCGAGAAATGCCGTAACGAATGGCGCCACCGGCCGCAGATAGCAGAGATGGCGGTTGATCTCGGTCGCGATTTTAGACGGATCAGCATCATGACGGCCGTAGCTCTGCAGGAGCCCGGCCAGATGCGTGAACCACATGCCGGCGGCTATGCCTTTGCCAGCAATGTCCCCAAGCACAGTCAGAACCCTCGATCCATCCTGCGAGAGAGTCGTGAAGTCGCCGGAGAGAAAGCGTGCCGCGAAGACCTCGCTGGCAAACTGCAAGTCGCCGCTGCGCAACATGCGCGGGCCGCTCAGCTTCCGTTGAATCTGGGCTGCCTCGAACACCTGTGCATGCAGGTCCGCCCGCTCCCGCAGGAGCGAGTAGACGTCTTCCTGCAACGGCACCTCTGACGGCGGTACTTCCATGGACGGCGTCATCGGCGGGATCATCGACGTTGGCAACGTGGAGGGTGGCACTGTGCTCCAACCCTGACGTCTGCCGCTGATCGGATACTCGCCATTCTTGGACGCTATTCTGTCGGGGGATACTCTCTCCGCATTCAAATTCCACCTCGTTTCGATTCTGATCAATTGTTCTATCCAACAAACCGATAGCCGGTTCCGTGCACAGTGAGGAAGTATTGTGGCTGTTCAGGATTGGGTTCGAGTTTCTGGCGCAGCCGCACCAGGTGGGTGTCTACAGTTCGAGTTGTGGGGTAATGCTCATATCCCCAAACGTCTTCGAGGAGTTGATGACGGCTCAGCGTTTCACCGGGATGACAGATGAAGTACCTCAGCAGCTCGAATTCTTTCGAAGACACATCGAGAGCCTTGCCGGACTTGACCACGCGGCAACGCCGCAGGTCCACTTCGATATCGCCGAAGGAATGCTGGTCCAGTTCTTTCGGAACGACCGACGTGCGGCGCAACACAGCCTTCACGCGCGCCAGCAGTTCGCGAATCGAGAATGGCTTGGTCACATAGTCATCCGCGCCGAGTTCCAGGCCCACCACCTTGTCCACTTCCTGCCCGCGAGCGGTCAGCATGATGATCGGGATGGAGGCGCGCTGCGCGCGTAGCTGCTTGCATACTTCCAGCCCGCTCATGCGCGGCATCATCACATC
>DASXGY010000071.1:0-12782 GCA_036488835.1 Acidobacteriaceae bacterium | reverse complement strand
GGGCTGGTATGCGTGGTACGAGACGGATAAGAAGTTCTGGCTCTTCGATCTGTACTTCTTCAACGGCGCAGCCACGCTGGCCAAGGGCCCGGTTGCACCGTTTCTTGCGCTGGCAATCATCTTTGCGTTCATCGCCCTGCGGCGTGAATGGTCGCTGCTGCGACGCACGATCTGGGTGCCCGGCATCCTGCTCTATCTGGCGATGGTGCTGCCCTGGTACATCGCCGTGACGCGACGAAACCCGCAGTTCCTCCGCGTCTTTTTTCTCGAGCACAATTTAGAGCGATTCGCGACCAATCTCTACGAGCACGAGCAGCCCGTCTGGTTCTACCTGGTGGTGATGATGCTTGCGCTGCTGCCATGGACGGTGATCGCGATGCGCGCGCTGGTGGATGCGGCGATCGAATCGGTGAACGAATGGCGCGCCCGCCTGGCAAAGAACCGGTATGTGAGCCATGCTCGCTGGGGAGACGCCTTCCCCGAGTTTCTCGTTCTGTGGACGCTCTTCCCTATCGTCTTCTTTTCCCTGTCGCGCTCGAAGCTACCCGGCTACATCCTGCCCTCGATTCCACCGCTTGCCATCCTGACCGGCGATTACCTGAACCGTTTGCGGCAGGAGGAGCGGGGCATCCGGCCATGGCTGCTGGTGCTGCATGCGTTGCTGGCCGGGGTCACGGTGACGCTGGTGCTGCTGCTGCCGTGGTTTATCTTCCGTGCGGCGGGTGGCATGCCTCCGGTGCGGGTGGTGGCTTCGGCCATTGCCACAGGCATCGGCACCATCCTGCTCATCCTGGTGGTGGTGGGACGCTTCGGGGTGAAGCGGCTGCGCATCGCGACCATGGTTCCGCTGGTGGTGCTGGTCTTCTTCCTCTTTGGGGTGGGCCCGTTCTTCGGCCTGCCGGCCATACCGCAGACCAAACGCACCATCCAGTTGGTGGACCTTGCATACTCTGCCCGGCCGCTCGCCCGGCAACTCACGCAAGTCACCATGCATGACGAACCGGTCGCCGTGCTGCGCCTGCGGCGCGACCTCGAATTTGGGCTCTCGTTTTACCGCGACCGCAGAGTGCTGGATTACGAAAAAGATGGTGTGCCCGGGCAGGCACATATCCTGGTGGTGCGCGACATCGCGTTGCCGGAGCTGAGAACGCTGCTGGCAACGCGGTCCTACCACCCCCTCTTTGCGTATCCTGCGCAACATGTTTCCGTGTATCAGGTCGACGCGCTTGGTACCGATGATTCCGCTGCATCACCACACAAGTAACCCAGCCGGTCTTCTTCTCTCTTTGCATGTGGCGGAAGGCCGCGCTTACACTCGCACGTAGCCGAGGGTTCAGGCGAAACGGGAGAGCACTGTTTGGCCGCGTCGTTGTCCAAAAGCGCGATAGTCCGCCAGGATGTGCTCGATCTGCGTCATTTTGCCGCTTCGTCCCTGCGCGACCTGCTGACCGAGGAAACCGAGCTATGGCAGCGGCGTTTGCGCTGGGATTACCGCGCATCGGCACAGCTCCTGCTCGACTATCTGGATTCGCGCATCCTGCCCGGCTTTGTTGCAACGGAAGATGGCCGCCCCGCCGGTTATGTCTTTTGCGTGTATGAGCAGCACAAGGCGGTGATTGGAGATGTGTTCGCGACCGGGCAGGCGCGGGAGCGCGCGAGCCGGATCGAGTCGCGGCTGCTGGAACACACATTGGAGCTGCTGCAGAGCACGCCCGGGACGGCGCGGGTGGAGACGCAGCTTCTGCTGCATCCCAAAGGACAGTTTCGCGAAATCTTCACGCAGAACGGGTTTGACTTTTATCCGCGTGTTTTCATGGAGCGGCCATTGCGGCGTGAGCGGCCCGCTGAGACGCTCGCGTTACCTGCCTCGCTTCATATGCGCCCGTGGCGGGATGGCGATTTCGCGGCAGCGGGGCGGCTGATCGCGCTTGCCTACCAGGGGCATCTGGACAGCGTAATCAACGATCAATACCGCACCACCGCAGGCTCGCTGCGCTTTCTGCACAACATCGTGCGCTTTCCGGGCTGCGGGCAGTTCGATCCGGCGACATCGCTGGTACTGGCGCACCGGGACAGCGAGGAGCTGGCCGCGATCGTACTATGCTCGCGCGTCAACATCGATACCGGTCACGTCACCCAGCTTTGCGTTGAGCCAGCGCTTCGTCATGCGGGTCTGGGGCGACTGCTGCTGACGCAATGCATGCAGGCGCTCGCCGCGCTGGGGCTGAACTATATCTCGCTCACGGTGACGGAAGGCAATCAGGAAGCGCTGTTACTCTATCGGCGCATGGGATTCAAATCGCGGCACAGCTTCGACGCCATGGTCTGGCAGCGAAACTAGGAATTCGCCATTCGGGGAATTTGCCATTCGGGCGGCGGCGCCGGTGGCGCGTTCCGCCGGATTCGCTTCCGTTGGTCGCTCACTTCAAGCAAGATGGCGACGCGCGCATTAGAGAACGAGATTTCTCCACCTCGCTTCGCTCCGGTCGAGATGACACCTTAAAGCAGGCTAGCGGCGGATGAAGAACATGAGCCAGCTCGCCACGATCACTGCTCCAGTGAAAAGCACAAAGCAGTAGACGCCGTAGCGCATCATGGCGCGCGGTTCGCTGCGCTGGGTAATGCCGAAGACGGTGGACGCGAAGAGTGCAAAGAGCAGGACAGCGGTGAAGTGGGAGGGCGCGAAGGTCACGACTTCCTCCCGATGCGGATGTTGTGCGCATCCACCGCGGCGATGACGTTCAGCAACCCGGCTACGACGATGAACTTGGTGCCGTAGTCGGCAGTGACCACCTGGACTGGGGTCTGGCCGGCTCCAAAGAGGCGTCCGCCGATATACAGCAGGCCAGAGCCAAGATCGCCGATGAAGCCGAGGAAGACGAGCGGATCGCCTGGGTTGGGCACGTAGAGCTTGCCCTGCATCAACAGGCCGAGGATAAACATCAGGCCGATGGCGGCGAAAAGCAGTCCAGCGCGCACCCAGCGGCGACTAAGCAGATGACCCGCGCCGGGAACCAGCCAACCCAGGAGAAGTGCCGTCGAGAAAAGCGGGCTCTTCGCCTCCGATGCTTTCTCGATCTTTCTGCTGGTTGTGGCGGCTTTGGCGGGTGGGGTGGTGGCCATGGAGACTCTCCACCAAATATACCGCAGGGTGATGCGGCTCCGGCGAGGCTGACCTAGACCCGGACCAGCTCCGTCTGCAAGCGCCCGGTGACATGGGCTTCGCGGTCGCCGGTCATCATGTTTACTTCGCTGCGGATGCCGAAGTCCTTGAGGTAGATTCCCGGCTCGACGGAGAAGCAGGTATGCGGCAGCAGGAGGCGTTCGTCGTGGGTTTCGAGGTTGTCGAGGTGCGCGCCGCTGCCGTGCAGCTCGGAGGCAATGTTGTGGCCAGTGCGATGTGTGAAGTAGTCGGCGTAGCCGGCCTCGCGGATGACGGCGCGGGCGGCATCGTCCGCTTCCCAGCCGGCGATCGGCTTCCCTGCCGCGAAGGCCTGCTTGACTTTGGCGATGGCGGCATCGCGAGCGTTGCGGACGGTGTTGAATACGGTTTGTTCCTGTGCGCTGGGCTCGCGATCGACGACCCCGGTCCAGGTGATGTCATAGAAGGTGACGTCTTCGCGGTTGGGGCGCGCCCAGATATCGATGAGCAGGAAGTCGCCGGAGCGTATGGGAGCGTGGAGCTCCGCGGTCGGCTCATAGTGCGAATTAGCGCTGTTCGCATTGACTGATACGTTGGGGCCATGTTCCCAGACCAGGCCGGCATCGGCCATGGCGCGCTGGAACCACTCGACCATCGCGTACTCCGTGGTTCCGGCGCCGGAGCGGAGACGACTGCCGATCTCGCGAAAGCCGGCCTCGAGGATGGCGTCGATCTTGCCTTGCGCCTCGTAGTGGCTCTTCTCCTGCTCGGGCGTCAGGACTGCCTCGAAGCGGCTGACGAGATCGGCGGAGCTGACGATGGTCTTGCCCAGCTCACGGAGAACTTCGATCGTGCCGGCGTCCACCATCGAGACGTACATGATCGCATTGCGCGGCGAGTACTGCATGGCGATGCGCTCTGCGCCCGTGAGCATGTGGCGTAGACCGGCCTCAAGCTCCTGCCAGGAGCTGTAGAGTTGCACTCTTCCGGGGAGCGGATCGAGACGGAGGCTCTCAATGCGGTGAACGAGCTTGCGCGGCTCGCCGGTCGCGGGCACGAAGTAGTACCAGCGACGCGTGATGTGCAGGGTCTCGCTCAGGCCGAGGATACGGTATGCGATGGGGTCGCGATGGTGATGATCGTAGAAGAGCCAGCCGTCGAGCTGGGCCTCTCGCAGCGCTTTCTGGATCGCATCGAGTTGCATAGTCTTTGTTGATTCTATCTCTGCCATTTCGTGGCGGACGCTGGTCGCGGCAGCCAGGCTACAGGCTAGACTGAAGCGCAAGGAGAGGGCATGCGCGCAGGCAGTATCCATCATGCGGAACTGATCCTGCTCTTGCTGCTCTTTCTGGTGGGAGCGCTTACCACGCTTTCGCGGCGCTTTCAGACGCCCTATCCCATCGTGCTGGTGGTGGGCGGCCTGTTGTTGAGCTTTATTCCGAACCTGCCGCAGATCTCGCTGAATCCAGATATCGTCTTCCTGGTCCTGCTGCCGCCGCTGCTCTTTGCTGCAGCATTCAATACGTCCTGGCATGACTTCCGTTTTCACCTGGTGAGTGTGCTGCTGCTGGCATTCGGGCTGGTCGGCTTCACGGTGCTGGGAGTGGCGGCGGCCAGTGAATATCTGCTGCCAGATACCTTCGACTGGCGGCTGGGCCTGGTGCTGGGAGCCGTGGTCTGCAGCACGGATGCGATCGCGGCCACGTCCATCGCGGCCCGAGTGGGACTGCCGCGCGCCATCGTGGACATCCTCGAAGGCGAGAGCCTGGTGAACGATGCCAGCTCGCTGCTGGCGCTGGAGTTTGCGGCAAGCCTGGTAGTCAGCGGGCAGCAGCCCGGCTTCGGCGAGGGTCTGGTGCGATTGCTCACGCTGGTGGGAGGAGGTCTTGCCATTGGTTTTGTTGCAGCGTGGCTGATCCATCGGCTGCAAGTGCGTCTGACGGATCCGCCGATCGAGATCACGCTCAGCCTGATGGCGCCCTATGTCTCTTACCTGCTGGCGGAGAGCATGCACGTCTCCGGCCCACTGGCCACTGTGGTCTGCGGGCTTTATCTAGGTCACAAAAGCTCCGAGGTGTTCAGTACGCAGGCCCGGCTGGAGAATGCAGCTGTCTGGAATACGCTGGACTTCCTGCTAAACGGTGTCGTGTTCATTCTCATCGGGCTGCAGCTTCCTTTCATCCTCCAGGGCATTCGCGGCATCGGCCATCGTGAACTTCTGTTTGACGCGGCCATTCTTACCGCGGCGGTGATCGCGCTGCGGATGCTCTGGATGTACCCCGGCGCATGGCTCGCGTATTTCATCCGCACGCGGCTGCTGAAGCAGACTTACAGTCCGCCGAATGCGCGTGGGATCTTTGTGCTTGGCTGGACGGGGATGCGGGGCGTGCTGGCACTGGCGGCCGCCATCTCGCTGCCGCGCGCAATCGATGATGGTTCGCCATTTCCGCAACGCGAGGTCATCATCTTCCTCACCTTCTGCGTCATCCTGGTGACACTGGTGGTTCAGGGATTGACGCTGCCTTCGCTCATCCGCAAGCTGGGACTGAGCGAAGCCGACCCGCTGGAAACGGTCGAGCGCGAGGCGCGCAAGCGGATGCTGCGCGGCGCGCTGGACTATCTGGAATCGCTCGACTCCGCGGCTCGTCCCGATGAAGCGGTTTGGCTGGACGTGCTGCACCACTACAAAGAGCGGTACGCGATGGTGGAGGGACATCCGAAGGATGGGGAGGATCCGACACCTGGGCAGTGGGGCCAGATGTACGACCTAAACAGCCGGGTGCGTGCAGCCGAACGAGCGACGCTGGCGAAGATGCGCTACGAGGACCGAGTCAGCGATCACGTGCTGCGTAAGCTGGAGCGCGAACTGGATCTGCTGGACACCCGGTTCGTCCCGCGAGGGTAGGCATTCGGACCGCGAAATGCGGGCGGCTTTCCAAGCGGACGCAGACCGCGCTACATTGATCTGGACAGTAGTTTGAGAGCAGCTAGCTCTGGGAGCAATCGGCAATGGTCTGGATGGCAGCACCGATGACGTGGATTTTGCTGGGCATCGCCGCCTGCGTGGCGCTTGGATTGGGCTGCCTCCTTTGGGCAAGCCAGGGCAGGCCGATGAGCGAAGCCCCACATCACGACGAATACTAATTTCAGGTTATTGAAAACACGCCATTTAGCGCTTGCGCGGCGGCATCCTGAGCCAAAGAAGGCCGGCGAAAAAGAAGAGCGCTGAGACCGACAGCGACAACAGCGCGTGCGTGCGATGGTTGTAATGCACAGCCAGAGCGGCACTTATCCACCAGACCGCAGCGCCGGCAAACCAGATCCAGGCCGTCCAAGCCCCTTTTGACGCCATCCCACTCCCATTCCTGACCGGTTCAGCGCCGCGACTCAATGCTTCCCCTCCGGCTGCGAACCACGCGGCTTACCAATAAGGCTCCTACCGTCAGACTAGCAGTCACGACGGCGGGAAGATGTGAGTCCGGGGCTCCCGCGGAAGCGAGCAACCAGAGGACGGTACCAGCGGCAAGGACGTGATAGGTTCCCATGTCCCGGAGCGTAGCAATGCCTCGGGGACAAGCCCCATGCAACACCAGGGGGAGCGGCGTGCCGCTGGTAATGACACTTGCACTTTTCGCGGGGCGCTTGTTCCGAAACGGGTCTAAGAGCCCACCTGGACCCAATCTGACCGATTCCTGCCTTCCCCCTACGATGCAGGCCCATCTTCCATAGGGCATGGCAGGTCTGCGACCTAAGTAATATTCCCTTTGGCACCATCCCGCCGCAGAATGTTGCCATGACTCACTTGGCGACAGGGCGGGTCCGCATGCTGGAACTGCTGATACCGGCGATCGACCGGTGGTCAGGGCGCAAGACCCTGCAGCAGCAGGACAGCAATGCCCACCTGGCGCTGGGCGATCAAGGGGAAGAGGCTGTCTACTTCCACCTGCGCAAGAAAGGCTGCATGGTGGTGGCCCGGCGTTGGCGCTCCTCACGTCAGCCAGGCGACCTGGACCTGGTCTGCTGGGAGGGCGATACCCTTTGCTTTGTCGAGGTAAAGACGCGCAGCCGCTTCGACGTAGCAACGGCGGAGTCGGCTGTAGACGCGGACAAGCGGCGCATGATCCGGCGCATGGCCCGGCTCTACATGACCAGTCTTCGCGAGCAGCCGAAGCACGTCCGCTTCGATATCGTTTCGGTCTATTTCAATGATGAGGTGACAGCGGAACTGCGTGTGATTCCCAACGCATTCGGCTGGACCGAGCCCGCCCATCGTTGGAACTGAAGTCTCTCCGCACTCCTGCCAATCGATCCCTCCATTCATCCAACATCGCTTCCCTGTACTCTGACTTGAGCAGGCGATCGTTCGATCGGAGCGCGGTGCTCCTGGGCCCGGTGGGAATTTCCGTCGGATGGGACTGTTCCAGAGCTTCATGATCATCACCGCAACTGTCTCCGGCGTCCTCACAGCGGAGTGGAAGAGTGCACCGCGGAGCGCCAGGATTTTGCAGACGCTGGGATTGTTATGTCTGCTTCTGGCGACCCTCCTGCTGTCTGTTGCCGGACATTGAGGCCTGTCCTGCGTGTCTGCTAGTAATATGCGGGGAGGTACTGTGCGGGGCCGCCTGACAAACGTTTGACGGCGCATTGGGAAGATGGAGGGGGAACGATGCCGAAGAGGTTCGCATGTATCTTCATGCTGCTGTTTTCGCTCACCGTCTGGGGGCAAGCGGCTCATCCCATTCTTTCCCTGGGCTCTCCTGCTCCTGATTTCTCGCTTCCCGGCGTCGATGGGAAGATCCATAAGCTCAGCGACTATGCGAGTAGCCCGATTCTGGTTGTGGTCTTCACCTGTAACCATTGCCCGATTGCGCAGATGTATGAGCGCCGCATCGAGCAGTTGTATGAGGGCTACAGCGGGAAAGGCGTGGCCGTCGTCGCCATCCAGGGTAACGATCCGAAGGCGATCCGGATCGATGAGCTGGATTCCTCCGATGTAAGCGACACGCTGGATGACATGAAGATCCGGGTGGCCTACAAGCATCTTCACTATCCCTATCTGTATGCCGGAGATACACCGGCGGTCACCGCAGCCTATGGCCCGCAGGCAACGCCGCATGTCTTTATCTTCGATAAGAGCCGCCGGCTTCGCTACCAGGGCCACTTCGACAATAGCTATCGCATCGAGAAAGTGGTGACGCACGATGCGCAAAATGCCATCGACGCGCTGCTTGCGGGAAAAGAGATAGCGGTCACCCATACAGGCGTCTTCGGATGCTCGACCAAGTGGCCGGAGAAGGCGGCGCAACGCGAGGCTGCTGAAGAGAAGATCGACGCGACGCCTGTTCACGTGGAAACGGTGGATGCTGCCGGTCTGAAGAAATTGCGTTCGAACCCGAGCGGCCATGTCACCTTGATCGACTTTTGGGCGACGTGGTGCGGATCCTGTCTGGTCGAGTTCTCAGATCTCCAAGATACCTATCGCATGTACAGCGGACGCGATTTCGACCTGGTGACAGTGTCGGCCAATATGCCGGATGAAGAGCCCGGCGTGCTGCGCTTCCTCCAGAAGAAGCACGCCACCAGTCGCAATCTTCTCTTCGCGTCCGACGATACTGCGAGCCTGCAGGCAGCCTTCGATCCTACGTGGCAGTCGGCCGTGCCATACACGGTTGTGCTCGGTCCGGATGGAAAGGTCATCTACAAGACCATAGGCACCGCCGATGTCCTCGAGATGCGGCGGAAGATTCTGGCGGCTATGCCCTCCGACTACGTCGGTTTCAATAAGTATTGGGCCTCCAGCAACTAGTTATCTAAGTAAGCAGAATTCCTTAGTCAGTTCGGATTGCGTCTGAGGAATAGTCTCGCGCGCTTCTGGAGGTCTTTTGAAACACTCGTCAATAACTGCGCTGGTCTGCGCGTTCTTCCTGATCATGGCCTCTGCTGCATGGGGCGGTGACACGATACCGAAGGCTGCCTGGAAGCGGCCTCTGGGACTTCCCCTTAGCAATCCCGGAGTTACGCGCGTTGCCGGCAACATCGACGACGGCTATTGGCAGGGCGTTCCCGTGGGCGGCTTTGGCGCGGGCACCTTCTCCCGCAGCTATCGCGGCGACTTTGCGCGCTGGCACATCAAGGCCGGTACTCACAAATATGAGACTGTGTACGCCAACCAGTTCGCCATGTTTCAGCAATCCGAGGGCGACGCACATGGCGTAGCCCAAGTGCTGATGAACGGCCATCCTGCCGGCAACGAGCTGTCGAGCTGGCAATGGGATTACCCGGTCGGCGCCGGAGATTACGACGCGCTTTATCCCAAAGCATGGTTCGACTATCGGTGGGATAAGTTTCCTGCCCATGTAGTGCTGGAACAGTTTTCGCCCATCCTCCCCGATAACTACCGCGAATCGAGTTATCCGGTCGCTGTCTATCGATGGCACGCGGATAATCCGACGAATAAGGCCGTCACTGTCTCCGTTCTCTTTTCCTGGACGAATATGTCGGGTTGGTTCAGGACCTTTACCCGGGACTTCGACGGCGCGCCGAACCAGGGAAACCATAACGATTTCAGAAGCGAGGCGCTCGGTGGCATGGGGACGATGAAAGGCATTGTCTTCGATAGAAATCGCGCGGGCGATGCACCCAATGAATGGGATGGTCAGTTCGTGGTGGCCGCGCTCGATTCCCCCGGCGTGGAGGTCAGCTACCAAACGACGTTTCAGGCCCAGGGAGACGGCAGCGCAGTGTGGGCGCCGTTCTCGAAAGACGGCAGGCTGGCAAACGATGACAAATCCTGGGTGAGCGACAAGGAAAAGCTTGCCGGCGCGATCGCTCTGCGGTTTACGCTGCAGCCCGGGGAGAAGAAGGTGATACCCATGGCGCTCGCATGGGATATTTCAGTGGTTCAGTTCGGAGAAGGACGAAAGTGGAATCGCCGCTACACTGACTTCTACGGTGCGTCGGGCGCGCACGCCTGGGAGATCGCCCGCGATGGATTGCTTCACGCCGGGGAGTGGAGCGATGCGATCGACAAGTGGCAGGCTCCGTACGTGAATGACGAGAGCAAGCCTCTGTGGTATCGGGGAATGTTGTTCAACGAGCTCTATGCGCTGACGGATGGCGGGACATTCTGGGGCCGTCAGACTGGTTCCGATCCGAAGGCGCCGCCCTCCTTCGCTTTGCTCGAATGCTTTGACTACGCGTACTACGGAACGCTCGATGTGCGCTTCTATGCGTCGTTGCCGCTGCTGAAGTTCTGGCCGGAGATCGACAAACAAGTGTTGCGCGAGTTCGCGGACACCGTTCCGCGCGAGTGGCCGGAACAGGGGCTCTGGGTCTGGAAGACGGCCCAGACCGGCACACCCGTCACTCATAAGCGAAAGAAGCGAGGCGCCGTTCCGCACGATTTGGGCGTGCCCGAGGGGGACCCATTTATCGCCGTGAATGAGCCCGGATGGCAGGACACGAACGACTGGAAAGACCTGAATTCGAAATTTGTGCTGATGGTGTATCGCGATTATGTGCTCACCGGTCGCACCGATACTGCATTCCTCCGCGATACCTGGCCTGCGGTGAAAGATGCCATCGAATATCTGCGTCAGTTCGATCATGGCGGTGGTATTCCCGAGAACAGCGGCTACCCGGATCAGACGTACGATTCGTGGGTGGTGCGAGGGATAAGCGCCTATTCCGGCGGCCTTTGGCTAGCCGCTCTGCGCGCGGCGGAGGAAAGTGCCCACATTGTAGGCGAGGCACAGACAGCAGACGAATATCACACACTCTTCCTGAAGGGACAGAAGACCTACATCGCTCAACTATGGACTGGCGAGTATTTTCGCTACGACACCAACAGCGAATCCAAGGACGCAATTCAGGCTGACCAACTTGCCGGGCAATGGTATGCGAACCTGACCGGTCTGGGCGATACTGTGCCGCGCCGGATGGAGATTTCGACACTGAAGAAGATCTTCGCCTTCAACGTAATGAAGTTCGGCAACGGCGAGATGGGTGCTGCCAATGGTATGAATCCGGATGGGTCGGTACTTAACTCGAACGAACAGGCAAAAGAGGTTTGGGTTGGCACCACGGAGAGCTATGCGGGTCTGTTGATGAGCGAGGGATTGAAGGATGAAGCCTATAAGACCACGTGGGGGCTCTATCACGTGATCTATGAAAGCAAGGGCTATTGGTTTCGAACGCCAGAGGCGTGGGACATCACCGGAAATTTTCGAGCCGGGATGTACATGCGCCCCACGGCGATCTGGGCGCTGGAGATGACTCCGGCTCGAGCAAAGTAGAAAGCGCTGGAAGGGCTAAGAAGACCCAATATGGATGCCGGTTTCTATCTATCTCCTATCTCCATCAATTTCTGAGGATAATCTCTAACTACCTAGCTGTTGGAGCTGAGTTACCGGCGCCTCCAACGGCGTAACAGCGGTATCCGTGTGCGGGGGGCGTGCTGAATCGATCTGTACGGGCACGTACTCCCGCTGCGCGTGAGTGTATTGCCGCAGCCCGCTCAGTTGCAAAGCGATGTGCCACAGAAATGCTGGATTATTGCGCAGATATCGCTTCCACAAACGGCGCGGATCCTGCAAGAGCCGATGCAGCCATTGCATTCCAATCGTCTTGACCCACTGCGGCGCATCCTGGATGCGGCCGGTGTGGAAGTCATAGGCGGCACCGACGCCGAACATGAGGGTGGTATCGAGCCGGTGCAGGTAGCGATGCATGAAGCGCTCCTGTTTGGGTGTGCTGATGCCCACCCAGATGATATCGGGCTTGAGCTGACGCACACGCGCGATAAGCGACTGCTCTTCTTCTGCATTGAGATCGCGAAAGGGCGGTGTGTAGGTGCCGACGATGCGTGCCCATGGATAAGAGCGGGTGAATCGCTCGCGCAGTTGATCCGCGACATGCTCTTCCCCGCCATACAGGAAGTGCGTGCAGTTAGCGAATTCTTTCCGGCTAAATACCTCACGCATGAGATCCGGACCGGCGACGCGCTGCATCCTTTTGTGGCCCTGCCAGCGGCCAACCCAGACGGTCGGTGTACCATCGGGCACAGTGATGACGGAGGAGGCATAGATGGCGGCTAACTCCGGATCACGGCGAGCTTCCATAATGCCGTGCACGCCAGCCATACAGACATATCCTTTACGGCGGGCTGCCAGCTCGCCGGCAATTCGGTTGAGTGCGAGCTCCATGTCGAGCGCTTCGACGGAGATGCCAAGCAATTTGGCGGCCGGCCGTCGTTTGTGACGATTCATAGGGTACTGCTCCCTTCTGGGGTCCCTGCCGCGGCACGGAGTGGAGATGTGTCGAACGCGGACGCGGGGTAAAGCAATGAGCGATAGAGCTGCAAATACTGTTCCGCGATGACGGGCGCGGAGAGCTGCGGCAGAGTGACGGGCTCGCGCGTGTGGTGGCGGATACCGGCGCAGATTGCGTGGGCAAAGGCATTCTCAGCCATGGCGTTCAGAGGAATGTATTTGCATCTATCTCCACCTAACTCGCGGAAAGCTGGAATGTCGGAGCAGATGACTGGGCATCCGGCGAGAAGGGCTTCCGCTACGGGGAGACCGAAGCCCTCCGTGAGTGATGGCGCCAGCAAGAGTTCACAGTTGCGATAGCACCATTGCAG
>DASXGY010000045.1:0-4022 GCA_036488835.1 Acidobacteriaceae bacterium | reverse complement strand
AGCGGCAAGTCAGCGGAGAATCCCGGCATTGCAGGGACCGGGCGTACCCGTTGAGCGGAGATATCCCACATCTCAAAAGCGAGGGGTGGGGCACCCGCTTTTGTGACTCAGCGCTCAGGTATGCTGACCTAACATGGCGCTTGATCCGGTGCAATTAACGCGACAGCTCATCGACATTGAATCGACAACCTATGGCGAAGGCGCAGTGGGCGCATTTCTTGCGGAGCTGCTGGCCGCGCGGGATTTTGCTGTAGAGAAGATGCACGTCGCCAGCAAGGGTGAAGACGGAGCGACGACCGATCGGTTCAATGTCTACGCCACCGTGCCCGGGGAGCAGCCGGAGGTTGTCTTCTCGACCCACATGGACACGGTGCCGCCATACTTTGGCAGCAGAGAGGACGATGAGGCGATCTACGGTCGCGGCGCCTGCGATGCCAAGGGCATCATCGCGGCGCAGATTGCCGCGGTGGAACGGCTGCGCGCGGGCGGCGTGAAGGCTGGAATGCTGTTCGTCGTCGGCGAGGAACGGGACTCTGCCGGTGCGGTGGTAGCCAATCTGCAGCCGAGGGGAAGCCGCTATCTGATCAACGGCGAGCCCACGGACAACCGGCTGGGAGTGGCCAGCAAGGGCGTGTTGCGCGGCGCAGTGCGTGCTGCGGGAAAGATGGCGCACTCCGCCTATCCGGAGCTGGGCGAGAGCGCTATCCACAAACTGATTCAGGCTTTGCACAATGTGCTGCACATCGAACTTCCGGCAGAACCGGGCATCGGACCGAGCACGCTGAATATCGGGCTGATTGAAGGCGGCCGCGCGCCGAACGTGATCGCCGATAAGGCGCTGGCGCAGGTGATGGTGCGGCTGGTGGGCCCCTCGGACGACACGCGTGCTGCGCTGGAGAAGGCGATTGCCGGGCTGGCCGAGATCGAGTACACGCTGGAGATCCCCTTCATGCGCTTCAGAACGATGGAGGGAATGGAGACGATGGTGGCGGCGTTCGCTACGGATATTCCCGCGCTGACCAACTGGGGCGAACCGCTGCTGCTGGGTCCGGGATCGATCCTCGTTGCGCACACACCCGATGAGAGGCTGGCCAAGCGCGAGCTTTTCGAGGCGATTGATCTCTACACCGAGATTGCGGGCAAGCTCGTAGCATAAGCAGGATGGCGATCGACGCAGCGATATCACGATGGCGCCGTGGGGGCTACGCCGCGCTGAGCGGCCTTAGCGGCTGGCTGGTCGGCCAGATAGCGTGCCTGCCGGTGAACCTCATCGTGGCGGCGCGCGACAGCGAGGGTCAGGCAAAGCTCTTCGTTGAGACGGTGCTCTACGGACTGTTGGCATGGGGCGCCTGGACGCTGCTTCTCGCAACCGCGGCATGGGTGCTGGTGGTGCTGCCGCTGGTGATGACGATGCGTCCATGTCTGTTGGTGCGTCTGCGCTTTGTGCTGCCTATTGTGGCGACCGTGGGTGGCCTTTCCCTGTTCGCCACGTATCCGACGATGTTCCGCGACAGGTCGGCCATTCAGTTCTTGCACAGATTTGCGCAAGTCATTCCATACGGCGCATTCGTCGTGTCGTTCACGCTGGTGACGGCGTGGATGTATATCCTGCTGTGCAAACGGCGCCTGGCTCGTGTCGGCTCCGCGGGGCTGCCTCCGGCATCGCCACCTCCGGCATCTTAGACTGAAGATATGCCCGATCTCGAAACACCTGCGAAGCCCGTCAATGCGCTCGCACACGCGCGCTCTTCTTACCTGCGTTCTGCCATGCATCAGCCGATCCACTGGCAGGAATGGGGGCCGAAGGCGTTCGCGCAGGCAGCGCGCGAAGACAAGCCGGTACTGCTGGACATTGGCGCAGTGTGGTGTCACTGGTGTCACGTGATGGATCGCGAGAGCTATGAAGATGCGACGCTGGCTCCGCTGATCAACGAGCGATTTGTGGCGGTGAAGGTGGACCGCGACGAGCGGCCGGATGTCGACAGCCGCTACCAGGCGGCGGTGCAATCCATCAGTGGGCAGGGAGGATGGCCGCTGACTGCAGTGTTGACGCCGGATGGCCGGCCGTTCTTCGGCGGCACGTATTTTCCGCGGCACGATCGCTACGGTCGTCCGGGTATCGAGCGGCTGCTGCTTACCATGGCGGACGCGTGGCAATCGAAGCGGGACGAGGTGTTGGAGTCAGCGACCTCGATTATCGCCGCCATCGAGCATGGTGAGGCGTTCGCGGGACGCGGCGGATCGTTGAGCTCCTCGATCACTGACAAGCTGGTGCACTCCGCGATCGCGCAGTTCGATCCGCATCATGGCGGTTTTGGCGCGCAGCCGAAGTTTCCCCATCCGGCGGCGCTGGATCTGCTGCTGGATGCGGCGACGCGCAAAGGCGATGCGAAGGCGCGGGAAGTGGCCCTGGTGACGCTCACGAAGATGGCCGAGGGCGGCATCTACGACCATGTGGGCGGTGGTTTCCATCGTTACTCGGTGGACGAGCGCTGGGTGGTGCCGCACTTCGAAAAGATGCTCTATGACAATGCCGGCCTGCTGGCGAACTACGTGCACGCATGGCAGAGTTTTCCGTACCCGCTCTTCAGCACGGTGGTGCGCGAGACAGTGGCGTGGATGGATGGGTGGCTGAGCGACCGGCAAAAGGGCGGCTTCTACGGCTCGCAAGATGCCGATATGACGCTCGATGACGACGGCGACTACTTCACCTGGACGCTCGCCGAAGCGGCAGAGGTGCTGAGCCCCGATGAACTTGAAGTAGCCGGGACGTATTACGACATCGGCGAACTGGGCGACATGCACCACAATCCGGCTAAGAACGTGCTGCATGTGAAGCGGTCAATCGAGACGCTGGCGAAGGACCTGAATCGCGATTCGGCTGAGGTAGTCGCTCTGCTGGGAGCCGCGCGTGCCAAACTTGCGGCGTCTCGCGTGGCGCGGCCTACGCCCTATGTCGATCGCGCGATGTACACCGGCTGGAATGCGATGGCGATCTCCGCCTACCTGCAGGCCAGCTCCGCGCTGCAGGTTGCAGGGACACGTGAGTTTGCCACCAAGACGCTCGACCGCGTGCTGAACGAGGCATGGTCGGAGCAGGATGGGCTGGCACATGTTGTGGCCTACGCGGAGGGCGAGGACGGCTCGCGTATTCCCGGCGTGCTGGATGATTACGCGTTGCTGGTGCACGCTTGCCTGGACGCGTGGGAGCAAACGCTCGAGCTGCGCTATTACCAGGCGGCGGGGCTAGTGGCAGCGCGGATGCAGCGCGACTTCTACGACGCTACGGGCGGAGGCTTCTTCGATACTGCAGCAGACCCGAAGGCAATTGGTGCGCTGTCCGCGCGCCGCAAGCCTTTGCAGGACACGCCGACGCCGGCAGCGAATCCGACGGCCGCCGCCGCGTTGCTGCGCCTGGCGGCGCTCGGCTTCGACTCCATGGGTGGTGACGCGAAGCCGCGGGAACTGGCGGAAGATACGCTGGAGGCGTTCGCGGGCGTGGTCGAGCACTTCGGAATCTACGCGGGTTCCTACGGACTGGCGCTGGAGCGGCTGCTGACGGCGCCACAGCAGGTTGTGATCGTGGGCCAGGACGATCTGGCGGATGCACTGGAGGCTGCCGCACGCGAAGGATATTCGGTCAACAAGACGGTGCTGCGCGTGCCCGCCACTATCCTGCGGGAAGGCGCTTTGCCGCCGATATTGAAAGAAACGCTCACGAAACTGCCGCAGTTACAAGAAAAAGCAAGCTTCGCCGTGGTGTGCCAGGGCACGAGTTGCCTACCACCGGTACATACTGTAGCGGAGTTGCGGTCGGCGATGACGACTCAACATTAGAGCAGTTACTCGCCTGCGAACGGGTTGGTTTCGTTTGGTTTATTGGTGGTGGGATCGGGGGCCGGCTCAGCCTTCGCCTGCTCACCCGGCGCAGCGAGGCTCTTACTTCCGGGGATGCGGAATGGGCTGCCGGGCAGCATGTTGTTTTCTTCCAGAGCGATGCGAATGCGCTTCTGCATCTCGCG
>DASXGY010000027.1:0-2111 GCA_036488835.1 Acidobacteriaceae bacterium | reverse complement strand
GCGCCAGAAGACTTCGTTGTCCACGCGCACCGGCTCTTCCGAGTGCAGCGCTGCCTGGATGGGGCAGTCCTCGTATGGATACGGCGTCCCATCGGCCTTCGAGTGGTGCACCAGCTCGTGCGTGTTCTGGCCGAGAATCTCTTCGACCGTATAGCCGAACATGCTTGCGCCGGCCTCGTTGCAGAAGGTGAGGTTGCCGAGTGTGTCGAGTCCCAAGATGCCGTCACCGACCGAGGCGAGAATCGATTCGCGCTGCCGCATCAGTGTGTGCAGCTTCTCCTCGGCGTCCGTCTGCTCGGTGATGTCGATGCCGTGGCTGAGCACGATCGGTTCCGTCCCCGGGAGTTGCAGCAGCTTGTTGCGATACGCAACCACCGCGGATGGGCCGCTGGGCCGCTTGAAATAGAAGAGCCCCTGGTGCTCGTGCTGCTCGTTCAGCGCACTGACGTACTGCTCGTAGTCGCGTTTGTGATCGTCCGCGATGTAGTCGAACAGTGGTGTGCCGACGATCTCTTCCGGCGTGTGGCCAAGGATGGCCGCGGCGTGGGAGTTGATCGACTGGATGTTGCCGTCGAGATCGTGGGTGCAGATGATGCCGAGAGAACCTTCGACCAACTGGCGATAGCGCGCCTCGCTGGTGCGCAGGCGATCGAGCTCCTGCCGCTGTTCGGTGACGTCGATGCCGGTGGTGATAACGAAGTTGATGTCGCCCTGCGGATCGTTGAGCGAACTGGCGGTCCAGGCGATGCGGCGCATGCCGCCATCGCGCGTGCGCCAGTGCATCTCATAGCTGCCGTCGAGTTTGCCGGCGCGCGCCTGCTCGAACATGCGCATCGCATGATCGCGCTCTTCGGCAGGAAACAGCTCTTCGGGAAAGGAACGGCCGACGAGCTCGGCGAAGCTGAAGCCGCTCACTGTCTCGCAGGCGCGATTGAAGCGCACGATGCGGCCGGCGGTGTCCAGCACCAGCACCAGCGCATGGATCGAATCGAGCACCGAGGTGACGAAGTTGCGCTCGACGGTGAGCGCACGCTCGATGCGCTGGCGAGAGCGTACGACGCGATCCTGCTGATTGGTCTTGTTGTAGAGCTCGAGGCGCGTGATGATCTGGCGCGCCAGAACTTCCAGCGTGCGGCCATGCTCGCGCGTGAACATATTCGGCTCGGGCGAGCACACGGCCAGTGTGCCGAGCACCGCGCCGTTTGGCGCAAAGATTGGCGCGGCAGCATAGGAGCGGCAATAGGTGGTCGCAGCGAGCGGTACGCCGGATGGCGCAAAGCGATAGTCCTGGGCTGCGTCGTCGATGACCATCGCGTTCGGCTCCAGGATGGTGTACTGGCAGGCCGAAGTAGCGCGCGGCTGCTGACGGCTTAGAAAGCCGATGCGCGATTTGAACCAGACGCGGCTTGCGTCGATGAACGAAATGAAGGCGTAGGGTGCGCGGCAGAAGCTTGCTGCAAGGCGAGTGATCTCATCCAGTGCCGGATCGGGCAACGTATCGAGAATTTCGTACTGAGCGAGAGACTTGAGCCTCTCGGCTTCATCTCTTTGCATCATGGTCGGACTGACAATCTGCATGAATGAGGAGGAAGAATCGCCTGCAAGCATTGTTTCAAAGCACCGCGGGTGAGCCACTGCCACAATTGGTGCAGAGTCGCAACAAATCTGGCAAAATCCGTTACTTGCGTGATTCTCCTTTCGGGGAGGGGTGGGCTACGTAGAATGTGCTCGCACAACACTGCTGAACGCGCTTTCCGCGAGGAAAACGGCGCCGCTCCAGCCGGATATTCACTGCGGGGGATCCGCCAAGGATGGGCCCATCCTAGCGAACGAGTGCCGGTGGATTTCGTGGAATCTTCGTCGCGCTTCCGCCACGCCCTCGCGAACGATGACTGCCGCGCGGCCCGATTTGCTCATCCTACGGTCGAAAATGCTTCACCGGCGGTCCGGATAGCCGGACAATCGCGGCAGGAATAGCCGGGCAATCGCCGCAGATTGATATACTTGAGCGAGCCCCGCCGCGCCGGTCTGTGCTTTTTTGCCGGGTCGTTTTCCTGCGAGCGGCGTCCAACTACGTGGTTCCCACGATGAGCGAACATCTCCGTTCCATT
>DASXGY010000493.1:0-7628 GCA_036488835.1 Acidobacteriaceae bacterium | reverse complement strand
CCGGCTGGGGTTGTAGAGAGAGTGGGTTGTCCTGTCCCACGCGAATTCAGGGCGAGGATGGGGAGTTTAGCGGGCGATGGTCGCAGAGGATGACGATTCGACGGCCACGGAGGACTCGCTGTGCACAGCAGCCGGCGCAAGGCGAACTCCTGCGCGCTTGGCGCGGTGAAGAAACCGGTGATGGGGATGGCTTGCGTCCTCCAACTGCTGCAGCACCACGGGCGAAATGGCCGGTGCAGCAGTGCGCAAGGCGGCGGGATCGAAGGTGGGCTCATCGGCCGAGGTGGGAAGGAAGCTGCCATGCTGCGGAGCGACTTGGAACAAGAGATGGGAAGAATATGGCTGGGAGGGGAGGGGCTCGGCGTAGACGAAGCAGACGGACATAACCAGCATGAATGCCGCGAGGTAGATCAGAAAGCGAAAGCGGTATGTGGTCTCCATCACGAACTCCGTCGGCGGTGTTATCTCGTGTTATCTATTGCGCTTCCTGTTATCTAGTGAGATTCGTGCACCTGCGAGGAAGGGTGAATCGCACAGATGTCGTAGAAGCGGCGTTTTCCGTTGTAGCCCAAATTGGGACTTGCAAGCGTCCCATGCGCCGACAGCGTGGCGAGCAGAGTGACTGTTGATAGAACAGTCAGCTTCCAGCGGAATAGGTCGGACGGTCTGCTGTTGCTTTCATTGTTGTTTACTATCTGTGTATGGAATGGCATTACTCGGGCGACCGGGAGAGGTGTAAGTCCTTGCCTGCCATTGATATTTACGAAAAAGTGGGGTAAGATGGTTGAGGATCGAGTGAGCGGCACAGCCCCTGTATGTGCCTCGGCCAAGAGCATGGTCGAGTTCCGATCCCAGACTCTCCACGTTGAGGAAAACAAACGCATGGCAAAGCGTCGCGGAAATCCAAACTGGGGTAAACCGGAGCCAATCGGTCCGGTTGTCCCCACGGTGACTTCGTTCGAGCAGGTGGTAAAGGAGTTCAAGCTAACCCCCGATCAGTACGTGCGATCGACCCGTCTTCGGGAGTGGGCCCGTCGCAACAAGAACTCCAAGTACATCCCCGAGGCCTTGCTTGAGGCCTGGGGCTTCGAGATCGAGTCCACCCTGTAGTTCATCATGGTTCGAGAGACGCCATCCTTCGGGATGGCGTCTTTGTTTGCTGCGGCCAAGTTTAAGTGCTACTTTTACGGTCCCAGAGTGCCTCGCGGCTAACGCGGCCTCGCCTGCGGGGAAGCAAGCGTTTGATCGAGGATCGGCACCTGCTCGACGATTTCCAGGTCGAAGCCCTCGAGCGCGGGCACGTGGGTTGGCGTGTTCGAGAGCAGGCGGATCTTGCGGATGTTGAGATCCGCGAGAATCTGGCCGCCGATGCCGACCTGTCGCAGAACACGCTGATGGCGTTCTTCGTGGGTGGGGTCCGGGTGCATCTCTCTGGCTCGCGTCTCGCGATGCAGCAACATGCGTGGCGGCGCTTCGCGGCGGTCCAGCTCAAAGCCGGGGCTGTTGTTGTGCAGATAGATGAGCGCGCCCCGCCCCGCCTGCGCGATGCGTTCGAGCGAGCGCTCCAGCAACTCGCGGCAGTCGCATGTGGTCGCGCCGAAGATATCGCCGGCCAGACAGTGCGAGTGCACGCGAACCAGCGTAGGTGTGTCGCCCATCTCCTCACCCATAGGCCCGCGGACCAGTGCCAGATGGCTCTCCCCGCCATTCACCTCGCTCTCGTAAGCGATCATGGTGAAGTCGCCGTAGCGGGTGTGGATGGGTGACTGGGCGACGCGATGGATGTACCGTTCGTGGCGCAGACGATAGCGGATCATCTCCGCGACGGTCAGCATTTTGAGCCCGTGCATGGCGCAGAAGCGTTCGAGGTCAGGAACGCGGGCCATGGTGCCATCGTCGTTCATGATCTCGCAGATGACGCCGGCGGGGATGAGCCCGGCCATGCGTGCCAGGTCGACGGAAGCCTCGGTCTGACCGGCGCGCACCAGCACGCCTCCTTTGCGCGCGCGGAGGGGAAAGACATGTCCCGGACGCGCGAGATCGGATGCGCTGCTGGTGGAATCGATAGCGACGCGGACGGTGTGGGAGCGATCGGCGGCGGAGATGCCGGTGGTGACGCCCTCGCGGGCTTCGATGCTCTCGGTGAAGGCGGTGCCGAAGCGCGAGGTGTTCTCCTGCGACATCGGCGGCAGGCGCAGGTAGTCGGCGCGCTCTTCGGTGAGGGTGAGACAGATGAGACCGCGTCCGTAGCGGGCCATGAAATTGATGGCTTCCGGAGTGACAAATTCAGCGGCGAGCGTCAGGTCGCCTTCGTTCTCGCGGTCCTCGTCATCCACTACCACGATCATGCGGCCGGCCTGGATTTCCGCGATGGCGCCTGGGACATCGATAAAGGGAAGATGGGGCATAGTAAGCACACCTCGTGACTTGCTCGTGGACTGCTCTATGCAGGATGCCGCTCCGGGGATGCGCGCTGCAAACAATACGATCTCGCGGTGGCGCATCCTCTTGTGCGGGATTCAGCCGACAGATGACAGCGTACAGAACCGCCGCGCTACACCGTCGGGGCGCGATAGGTGGTTCCGGCAACGACTTCTGCGAGGTCGACATTCTTCCAATCAAAGGATGTCACCTCTCGTACCTTTCTGCCCAGATACTCGCTATGGCAGTATAGGCCTCGAATCGGACGGTACCGAAGATCTTCGTCAGCAAGGGCGGAGAAGCGACCAACGATTGGATTTGACATCCCCGCCTCTATGCATTCGAAGCCAAGGGCGCTGGAAAAAAGCACCCGTAATCCCATGTTGCTGAATTGGAAAAAATTCCAAGGCCGCTCATGCGCGGCGAAGGAAAAGTGAGTCTCCACGCACAGAAGCCCACCAACCTTCAGCATCTTGGCAATCTGCTCAGCCACCAGCCAGGACGACAGATGATGCGCATCACCAACGACATCCACGTTATCGCCCGGATAGTAGTCGAAGCCGATATATTTCGATTAGCGAACTGACTTCGCGCATTTGATGGCCCGGTCACCTCGCGACTTCCGATTTCAAGAACGCGAAGCCCCTACTCTTTTCCGAGTTCATAGATATGTTGATGCCAGTTGCGGTGCGCGATTTTTCCAGACATGGGGATGCCGCCAGCGAGAAATTTCTTATCAAAAGGGGATTGAAGCCGGGCCATCATCCGAAAACCGAATCCAACCAGCTTCTTAAGGGTCGCTCTCATTCGATCAATTATCTACGAACGTTGGCGCCAAGCAGATATGTAACAACGTGAGCGTCCTGCACGAAACATGCCTGTCCATGCCTGTCCATGCCTGTGTGCATCCTACGCGGCTTCAGGCAGGGGCAGCTTGCCTGCCAGCCCGCGATCTTCGAGATCGCGGCGTAGCTGTTCAACGGTGATGAAGAGGATGCCGTCGATGCCGAGGGCGCGGGCGGCGGCGATGTTAGCCGGGATGTCATCGATGAAGATGGTCTCCTGCGGGGCAACGCCGAGTTTGTCCAGGGTATGGCGATAGATGGCGGGATCGGGCTTGGCGGTGAGCAACTCGCAGGACCACGTGAGACATGTGAAGCCGGCCAGCCAGTCGAAGTTCTCACGCATGTAGGCAAGGTTGACGTCCCCCATGTTGGAGAGGATGGCTGTCTTGACACCGGCCTTCTGCAAGGCGAAGGCCCATTCGAGCATCGGAGCGTTCAGGTTGGCCCACATCAGCGAGTCATGGTGGTGGAAGGCGGCGAGGCGCTCCGGGGTGAGGGGGAAGCCTGCCCCCTTCGCTACGTTCTGCCAATATGTCTGGCCGTTGAGTGTGCCCGCGTCGTACGCGTGACGGTGCGCCCAGTAGTGCTCCTCGAAGACCTCGTCGGGAACACCGGCGATAGCAACGAGCGCGGTGTGGGCATCGGCGTCGGGCTGCATGCTGAGGACTCGGCCGAAGTCGAAGATGACAGCCCGGGGGACAGCGGCGGTGGCGGAAGGAGTGGAAGTCGTCACCTCTCTATTATGAATTGCGGAGATGAATTGCGGGAGTGTGGTGGGAACGATGCGGTTTGCAGCCAGGACGGAGTGGGCGAGGGAGGAGACTGCGTGGTCGCTTGCGCTCGAAGCGCGGCGTCGCAGCGGACTGCGCATTCTCGACTTGACGGCCTCGAATCCGACGCAGTGCGGCTTTGCATACGACGCGCATCTGCTGACGGAGCTATCGGCGGAGGGGGCGCGCACCTACGATCCCGATCCGCGCGGCATGCGTGGTGCGCGCGAGGCGGTGTGCGGCTACTATGCGGACCACGGCGCGTCGATTCACGCGCAGCAGGTCTTTCTTACAACGAGCACCAGCGAGGGTTATAGCTGGCTCTTCCGGTTGCTGTGCGATGCCGGTGACGAGGTACTGATCGCGCAGCCGAGTTATCCGCTCTTCGATCTGCTGGCGACCATCGATGATGTAAAGCTGGTGCCGTATGGCCTTTTATACGATCCGGGCGGCGGTATCGGCGGTCGTCATGGCTGGAATCTGGACCTGCATACGCTGCGTGAGCGGATCACACCGCGGACACGCGCTGTCATCGTCGTGCATCCGAACAATCCCACCGGGCACTACACGTCGCCGGAGGAGCGTGCTGCGCTGTCGGCGCTGTGCCGCGAGCATGTGCTGGCATTGATCGTGGACGAAGTTTTCCTTGACTATCCACTTGCTGCGCATGGCGGAGTTGAGGCGGATAGCAGCTTTGCACGAGGCGAGCAGCACGCGCTGACGTTTGTGATGAGCGGACTGAGTAAGGTTGCGGCGCTGCCGCAGATGAAGGCTTCGTGGATTGTGTGCCTCGGTCCGGAGGATGTCCGGAATGAGGCGACGCGACGGCTGGAGATCATCGCAGATACGTTCCTCTCGATGAATGCTCCGGTGCAGCACGCGCTGCCGGGATGGCTGGCGGGACGCGGCGCGATCCAGCGGCAGATACGCGACCGGGTCGAGCAGAATCTGGCAGCGCTCGATCACGCGATCACGCAAGAGCACGCGATTGCGCGGTTGGCCTGCGAGGGTGGCTGGTACGCGACGCTGCGCACGCCGGCTTTCTCAACCGGAGAGGCGTTGGCGATCCGGCTGATCGAGAATCGTGGCGTTGCGGTGCATCCGGGAAGCTTCTTCGGCTTTGCGGAGCAGAACCGGATCGTCTTGAGTCTGCTGCCGCAGCCGGAGGTTTTTGCCGAGGGAGTCGCGGCGCTGATTGCCGAGACTGCGAGCCCGGTAACGTGACTACTACCCCCTCCCCCCTCCCGGCACCGGAGGGCGGTGTGTAACTTCTGCTGAATCATTCCTATAGGTGGCTTCCCGAGGGCTAAATATGTCCATTCACTGGAGTTATGCGTAAATATGTCTTGCGAAACGAGTTAGTGTCAGCGATCGCTCTGTCCCATGTCGCGACACCGAGAATAGGCACCACCCATGTGGTTAGCGGCAACGGAAAAACGCCACCGCTGAGGTGACGTTTTGAACTCTCCTGCCCGCGCTGGAATTTGTTTCTATTTCCAGTGTAGCGAAGCGGGTGGATATAAATGGCAGAATTTGGGCGGTGGTTCCCGGAATGGGATTACCAAAGCTGGAGCTCCGCGTTCGGGGCGCTCTGGTTCGGGGTGATCTGGGAGGTTGCGCGTAGAGCGAAAGAGCGAGATTGAACACATCCGGATTGAAAACATCCGGGATTGAACACATGGGTGACTTAGGACTGAGGCTGACATCATGAGCCCACATCGCGCATAACTCTAAACTTCAGCCCGGCAGGCGGCGCGGATGCTACTCTCGCTGCCATGCCCGCGATCCGCTGGTCCTTGCTGCTGGCTTTCCTGGGGGTTTCCTCGTCCTTGGCGGCGTGGGGGCAGGTCGCGCCGGCCGCTCCTGCGCAGGTGGTCACGCTGGGCAACTCGGCGGTTGCGCTGACCGGGCCGTGGAAGTTCTCGCCCGGCGACTCGCCGTGGATGAACGGCGCGCCGGTGTGGGCGCAGCCGGGTTTTGACGATGTGCACTGGGCAACGATGGATCTCACGCCCAAATCGGCCGATCTGATTTTGGGCACACCGGGCTTCATGCACGGCTGGACGCGGCGCGGCTACCCGAAACTCGATGGCTATGCGTGGTACCGGCTGCGGCTGCGCGTGACCGATACCGGCCGGCCGGTGTGGCTCAAGATGCCGCTGAATGTAGACGATGCCTATCAGGTCTACGCTAATGGGCATTATGTCGGGCAGTTGGGCCGCTTCTCCGCGCGCCGCCCCAGGCTTTACTCTTCGCGGGCGCTCTCTTTTCCGCTGCCCGCGGCGGGGACGGATGGTGAGATCGAGCTGGCAGTGCGCTTTTACATGTCCCCTGCCACGCGATTTCAGGCTGCCGATGTTGGCGGCATGCACACGCTGCCGGCGCTGGGGCTGGCTTCCACCGTGCGGCTGCTGCAGGCCGCGGACGACGATGCTCTGCTACATGCATTGTTTGGCATTCTCCTGCGGACATTCCTCTTCCTGCTGGTCGCGCCGCTGGGGCTGTGGGCGTGGCTGCGCAACCGGCAGGAACGCATGTATCTATGGCTCTTTCTGGCGCTGGCCTGCACCATCCTCTCCAGCTTGGCTGTGGTGCTCGCGGACCTGTCCTTCGCGCTGACCCTTGCGGCCGAGCAGCTTTTGGGCTTCGTCCTTCTTGATCCGCTCGTCCTGGCTTTGTGGATCATCTTCTGGTGGCACTGGTTCGGGCTGCGGGAGAAGCGCTGGATTCAGCGGACGGCATGGCTGCTGACGGCGGCGCGCATGCTGGCCATCTTCTGCGCCAACTCGCCATACTTCGGACTCAGCTTGGTGCCGCAAGCCGCCTTGCACTGGTGCAACACGGCATCGGTGTGGTGCGTGGCCGGGCTGGGGGTGTTGCTGGCTGTCATCCTGATCGAAGGCTTTCGCCGCGACCGCATCGAGGCGCTGCTGGCCGTCGTTCCTATCCTGCTGCTCGAGCTTGCCAGCGTCAGCATCTATCTTTTCACCACCTTCCATATTCCCAACTGGTTCTCCCCCTTCGGGCTGGGCATTACTGTCCGCGATCCCGCGGACATGCTGATGGTGCTGGTGATTGCTGTGCTGGCGCTGCGCCGCTTTGTGCGTACCCAGGTGGGGCAGGAGGTGGCGCGGAAGGCCATCGCACAGGATCTGGAACAGGCGCAGCAGTTGCAGCAACGGGTGCTGGTGCCCGAGGCGCTCACTTCGCCGTTCTTCACCGTCGAGTCTGAGTACCGCCCGGCGCAGACGGTCGGCGGGGATTTCTTTCAGACGCTCACCAAGCCGGACGGCAGCCTGCTGGTGGTGATCGGCGACGTCTCCGGCAAAGGGGTGAGCGCGGCCATGCTGGTGGCGGTGCTGGTGGGCGCGATTCGTAACCAGGCCGAGTACAGTTTTGATCCCGCCGCCATGCTGACCATGCTGAACCGGCGCCTGCTAGGGCGCTCGGGTGGACATTTCGCCACCTGCCTGGCGGCGGAGATTCTTCCCGACGGCACCATGACGATTGCGAACGCCGGGCATCTGCCGCCGTATCTTAATGGCAAGGAAATGGGACTGGAAGGCTCGCTGCCGCTGGGGCTAAGCAGCGA
>DASXGY010000485.1:0-13754 GCA_036488835.1 Acidobacteriaceae bacterium | reverse complement strand
GCCGGGCGGCAGCTCGAAACCCGGCACATCGCGGTTTCGCATTCCCGGGGCACCATCGTCCTGCTGCACGAGGCGCTCGGTTCCGTCTCCCACTGGCGCGACTTTCCCGAACGGCTGGCGGAACGTTGCCAAATGGATGTGCTGCTTTACTCGCGGCTCGGCCACGGCCAATCGGAGGGGCCGCCGGAGCCGCGCAGTCGCCGCTACTTTGAGCAGCAATCACTGGAGGTCCTGCCTGCCCTGCTTGCCCACTTCGCTATCGTGCAACCACTGCTGCTCGGACACAGCGAGGGCGCGGCCATTGCGCTTATCTATGCCGCGATGCATCCGGAAAACGTGAGCGCGCTGGTACTGGAATCGCCGATCCTCCGCGCAGAGCCCGCCTCTGCTGCAGGAATTGCACTGGCCGAACGTGCGTGGCGCGAGACCGACTTCCGCGAACGGCTTGCGCGTCATCACCGCGATGCAGATGCCGTCTTTGCCGCGTGGCTCAGCATCCTCGAGTCCGACAGCCTGCTCACCCTGCCGCTGGAAGCGCATCTGCCGCCGGTGCGCTGTCCTTTGCTGATACTGCAAGGCGCGTATGACGAGTACGCAACCAGTCTGCAGACCGATGCGCTGCGCCCGCTCGCTCCGCAGATGCGCCTGGTCCGGCTTCCTGACAGCGGCCACACTCCGCATCGGGAGCAGCCGGAGATTGTCCTCGAAGAAATCGAGACCTTCCTCCGCCACTTACCCGCGAAACCATCAGCGCCTTAACTTTCTGACCAGTCAGTAAAAAATGTGGTTGCCAACTGCCCGTCAGGGTGGGTACTCTTCGGCAGCTTTTTCGCGCATAGTCTCAGCTCATTTTTGCTGCGCGTTGAAATCCAAGGAGGTTGTTGATCCGCATGTCCCCACTCCCCCTCAAATCCAAAAGACCCAGGCTGCTTCATCTGCTCTTCGTATTGCTGCCGCTCTCGTGGGCCTCCAGCGCCGCGCGCGCCCAGCAGGATTATGTCGGACGCTACGACATCTATAACGGCTACGCGGCCCTGATCGCCCCAAAGCTTGACCTTACGACCCGCGGCTATCACTTCCAGGCCGGCTGGAACCAGAAGACATGGCTGGCTGAGGGATTCGACTACTCAGTCACCACCGGCCACACGGAACTGACTCCGAACCTGCTGCCCACCGCGCTCCAGCAGCAGCTTGGCGCGCAGATATTGCAGCTCATCCTGGCGGGCGTGATTCCGCCGACCTACCAGGTCTATGTGCCGGTGGATTCCACCACGCAGACCTTCGCCGCAGGCCCGCAACTCACCTACCGGAAGTTTCGCTACGTCACTCTGTTCATCCGGCCATCCATAGGTGCGGTACATGAGACGGCAACACCGCATCCCCACGATGCGGTCACGACGGCCATTGCTCAGGAACTTGTCCCCTCCGGGCAGAAGCACGACTGGACAGGCTTCTATGGTTTTGGCGGCGGCTATGACGTCAATGTGACAAAGCACATCGCTCTGCGCATGCAAACCGATATCGTCTACTTCCACATCTTCAACGACCTTTTGAAGGACGGCAGATGGGACTTTCGCTGGTCCGTTGGTCCAACCTTCCATTTCGGAGGTAACATTCGGCCGCTAAAGAGCGTCCTACGCAGAGACACTTCGCCTGTGTCCACCACTTCGGGCGGCCAATCGAGCTCGTCTCAGCCGAACCCATAGGGAGATTTCTTCCGCATGACGATCTGCCCACGGCGGGCACTCCTGGTATTCTCTGCGTTCTTCTCCGCATTGCTCCTGAGCGCCGCGCCGGCATGGGCATCGCCCGGCGGCAGCGAAGGCAACTGCTCGCTTGTCATCCACATCACTGGTTTCCGCAGTTCCAAGGGCGTGCTCGGTGCGGAACTTTTCACCTCCTCCGCGGGCTGGCCGGAAGACGTAGCCAAATCCTTCCGCCACGCCCACTTCCCCATCGAAGGCGATCACGCCACGGCTCGCTTCGATCACATTCCCGCGGGCAAATACGGAGTCGTCGTTCTGCACGACGAGAATGAGAACGAGAAGCTGGATCGCAATCTCCTCATGGTTCCCAAGGAAGGCTTCGGCTTTGCCAATAACCCGCATGTGCTGCTGGCGGCGCCACCGATCGAAAAGGCCACCATTCCGGTGACGTGTCCTGAGACCACGACGGACATTCGCCTGATCTACAAATAACCGCGGCGAGATCAGGCTGTCATCCTGAGCGTAGCCGAAGGTGGAGCGAAGGACCTGCTGTATCTGTCGAGACAGGATCGGCGCGAAGCGCCGCCCAACCAAAGCAGAAAACACTTACTTGGCCGGTACTCTCAGGCCAAGCGCTTCGATATAGCCGGCGTTGATGCGGCACTTCTCCACCTTGACGTTCTCGAGTAGCTGCTGCAGAGCAGCTTCTGCCACCTCCGGCGAAGGTCGCATGCCAAGCTGCTTCTCCGCGTTGCCCACGCCGCGACGCTCGCTGGCGTATTTCACGATCTCGTTCCAGTGGTCGGGCGGCTGAATCGAGACAATCGCCGAGCTCTTTTCCATCTTCTTGTATGGCCAGAAGCACCAGCCGATCTTGTCCTTTTCAAGCAGCAGACGGAAGTTGCGGATCCAGTTGTCATCGTTTTCGCCCGACTCACCCAGCCAGATCGGCACATGATACTTGTCACGGAAAGCCACGTAGCGCGCCAGCGACGCCTCTGTCTTTGCCGCCGTCGCGTCGTTCCAGGGAGTGTTGAACGCGTACAGGTGAAGCTGATACATCACGTTGCTGTCAAAGGGTGGACCGAAGACGCTGAAGTTCGTGTCCCACTGCGCTCCGCCGAGAATCAGCACGTGGTTTTTGTCCACCTCGCGAATCGCCGCTGCGATGCGCTTGTAAAGCGGCTCGAGCTGGCTGTTGTACTTCTGAAGCTGTGGAAAGTGCGGGATCGGCTCGTTCAGCAGGTCGTAACCCAGCACCGTCGTCTCGTCGTGGTAGTGGTCCGCGATGCGCTTCCAGATGTCGATCAGTTCCGCCTGGTCGCCGGGTGAATCGTAGAGCCACGGATAGCCGTAGCTGTCGTCGATGTTGGTGCCGGTCTGTCCGCCCGGAGCCATGTGCATATCGATCACCACATACATGCCATCGGCCTTGGCCCAGCTCACCACCCGATCCAGCAGTCGGAGGCCTTCGTCGTTGCCTTGGACAAAGAATTTGTAATGAATCGGCACACGGACTAAATTCATTCCGGTGGACTTCAGCAGGTCGATATCCGCCTTCGTGATGTATGCGTCGCGGTACTGCTGCCAGAAAGTCTTCGCCTGCTGCGGCCCGATCAGCTCGTCGAAATAATCTTCGATCTCCCGCGGCGAGGTCGGCCCGTCATCGCCGAACAGGAACATATAGCCCTCCTGCTCCAGCCAGTTGCCCAGGTTGGTGCCGCGCAGCAGCAGCGCGTGGCCGTTGCCCTCTACCAGTTCGCTTCCTTGCGTGTGCACAAAGCCGGCCGGCTGGGCATGGAGCGAAATCCAGGGCGCGGTAGTCCACAGGGCGAGAACGCAAAGCAGCAGAGAACGCATCACAGGGCCTCCGAGCGCAATACCGGCTTCATGCCGGCTGCCGCGCCATTCTAGAACAAACGATAGTCTATGGAGCGATCTGCTACCGTTTCCGATGCCGGTATTGCACCATCCTCAAAAACCTAGTTTCGGGATGCGCAAATCGCGGTTGCAGGGCTTGAGCATGTTCACTGCGGGTGTATACAGGAGCGCCACTGGCTACGTGGGCTTTTCCGCCAGGAAAAGCCGCACTTCGCGGAACTTGGCCGTACACAGCAGCCGTGAAAATGCTCTACTATCAGACGCACCCGGGCGATCGCGGAGACAAATGGCGCGCAAGAAGCAACAGATGCAGCATGGAGACAAGCCGGCAAGCCTGAAGACGCTGGCCGAGCATCTCGGGCTGAGTCCGGCGACCATTTCTGTGGTGCTGAATGACGTGCCGGGCCGCTCGATCCCGCAGGCCACGCGCGATCGCATCAAGGCCGCGGCACAGAAACTCAACTACCAGCCCAGCCTGCTGGCCCGCTCCCTGCGCAACCGGCGCACCCACACCATCGGCATCTTGGTGCCGGAGCTGGGCGAGGGCTACCACACCCAGGTCCTGAGCGGCGTGGGCGATCAACTGGTTCAGGAGGGCTATTTTTACTTCACTGCGCATCATCGGCATAAGCCGGAGCTGGTGGAGCAATACGCACGTCTGTTGGTGGGCCGCGGCGCCGAAGGGTTGATCCTGGTAGATACTGCGTTCCAGCATAACTATCCGGTACCGGCCGTGGCTGTCGCCGCGCATCGCCACATCCCGGGTGTCACGAATGTGCTCCTCGATCAGGCCAAGGCCGCGGAGCTGGCGCTCGGCCACCTTTACAAACTCGGTCATCGCTCCATCGCATTCATGCGCGGTCAGCCCTTCAGCTCCGATTCGGAAGACCGCTGGCGCAGCATCGAAAACGCCGCGAAAAAGCTGGGGCTCCTCATCGATCGATCCCTGGTGGTACAGCTCGACCGCGACCTCACTTCACCGGAACTCGGCTATCCCGTCGTCGAGCAGTTGCTGGCCGGTGGCAAGCGATTCAGCGCTCTCTTCTCCTTCAACGATGTGGCCGCCATCGGCGCTATCCGCGCGCTGCGCGACGCAAAATTGCGCGTGCCCGAGGACGTTTCCGTCATGGGTTTTGACGACATCCGCGCTGCCGCCTTCCATACCCCGAGCCTCACCACCATCCGCCAGCCGCTGGAGGATATGGGCCGCACGGCCGCCCGCATCGTGCTCAGCCGCATCCGCAATCTGCAGGAGTACGGCGACCAGGTGGCAGTGGAGCCCGCGCTCATGGCGCGTGAATCCACACGGGAAGCATCGTGGACGCCAGCCTGACCTCGACCCGATCCGCTCCGCGCTATCCCGTCGGCCCCATTCTCGGTATTCAGATCATGGAGCTGGTCACCGGCATCGGTCTTACGCTGCTGGGTAGCGGCCTCCCCGCACTTGCGGCACTCTGGCGGCTCAACGACGCCAGCTCCGGCAGATTGCTGCTCGCGGTCTTCGCCGGCTCCGCCATCGGCGCGATGCTGGTGCGCTCTTCGTTCCATCGCACGCTTGCTGCGGGCATGGCGATGATCGCCACCAGCATGGCGGGGCTCGCCCTCAGCGGCGGGCATGGTCTCTTCTTTCTTTTTCTGCTCTTCGGCGCCGGCCTGGGCCTGGCCATGACGGCGAACAGCGTGCTCACCGGCGACCGCTATCGCGAGCGGCGAGCCGCCATGCTCACGCTGCTCAATTTCTCCTGGAGCGCGGGCGCTGCCATCTCTCCTTTCGCCGTGCAGCTTGTCATCCACCACGCCGGCGTGGCTGGCCTCTTCTGGTACATGGCTGCCGCTGGAGCTCTGAGCACGATTCTGGCCCTCTGCTTGAGAGACAGGCGAACCGCCGCGGCGCAGGAGGTCTCACGCCGAACCTCTGCGGCCGGCGTGCAGAGCTCCAGGCGCGTCGTGGCGTTCTTCGCCATCTTCGGGTTGCTTTACTGCGGAACTGAGGCGGCGTTGGGCGGCTGGGTTCTCACCTATGTCCACCGGCTCCATTTTCAAGTCTCTGCTGCGCCACCGCTGGCCGCATCCTGTTTCTGGCTGTCGCTGCTCATCGGCCGCGCGATTGCGCCCGCGTTGCTGCTGCGCATTCGCGAAGAGTTGGTTCTCGCCGTCGCCCTGGTCTGTGCATTCGCCGGCGTGGCCGCGCTGCTCACGCTGCACTCCCTTCCGGCGGTCATGCTGTCTGCGGCGGTAGCGGGGCTCAGCATGGCTCCTATTTTTCCTATTTGCGTCTCCATCTTCATGGCACTCACCAGCGATCCGGCGCAGACGCGCTGGATGTTCGCAATCGCCGGAATCGGCAGCGCCTCGCTGCCGTGGGCCACGGGGCAACTCGCGGCAGCCACGGGATCGCTCCACACCGGACTGCTGGTCCCGCTTCTCGCGCTCGGCCTTATGCTGCTCATGATGCGCTGGCCCGGCGGCGGCACCGATCTGTTTCGCAGCATCTTTCGTGCACCGGCAGAGCAGCCTCTCCCGCCGTCTGGCCCTACGGCGATCCCCAGTCTCTAGGCGTCTGCAGCAGGTAGATGCATCGTAGTCAGTGGGACCCGCTCGCGGCCGGCTTGCTGCTGCGGCAGATCACATCTCACAGGAGGGTGCATGGAGCGCCTGAAAGACCGCATCGCAGTGGTGACTGGATCGAGCTCCGGGATCGGGCAGGGAATCGCAGTGCGTTTCGCCGCGGAAGGCGCTCGTGTCGTCGTCAACTACATCGGGCATCCCGAGGGAGCGGACCAGACGGTGGCCGCGATCCAGAAGGCGGGCGGCCACGCCGTCGTCTGCCAGGCAGATGTCACCAGCATGAACGACATCCGCAAGCTGATCGATGCTGCCTGGCAGACCTACGGCGGCTGCGACATCCTGGTGAACAATGCAGGCATGGAGAAGGAAGCGGACTTTTGGGAGGTCACCGAGGCCGACTACGACAAGGTGCTCGCCGTCAACCTGAAAGGCCCCTTCTTCCTGAGCCAGTATTTTGTGCAGAAGTTGATGGGCGCCAACAAGCCTGGGCGCATCATCAACATCTCCTCGGTGCACGAGGACATGGTCTTCCCCCACTTCTCGACTTACTGCGCCAGCAAGGGCGGCATCCGCATGCTCATGCGCGATCTAGCCGTCGAGTTAGGGCCTAAGAACATCACCGTCAACAACATTGCGCCCGGCGCCATCAGCACTCCCATCAATGCAAGCCTGCTCAACAACAAGCAGGAACTGGAGGGCTTGCTGAAAAACATTCCCCTCGGCCGCATGGGAACCGTGGACGATGTAGCCAGCCTGGCCGTCTTCCTCGCCTCCGATGAAGCCGCCTATGTTACGGGATCTACCTACGTCGTGGACGGTGGCCTGATGCGCAGCTATCACGAGCAGTAGAGTAGAAGCAGGGGCACAACTCTCTGTCGGGCTTCGTTCTCAAGCAAAAATCCTGCAGGTCGATCGTGGCTGCTTCTGCTCTAAGTAACCGCTGAAGCGGGTCCGCGGCACTTCCCGGGCGCCCGTTTATGTTAGTGTCCTCACGTGGTTTTGAGAGAGGTTCGATGGCTCTAGGCAGCGCTTCAGGACAAACAGTTTCGGTTTCAGAGAGCGGCAGCGCGCACCACGGCAGAGCGCTCGCCATCGTTACCACGCTCTTCTTCATGTGGGGCTTTCTTACCAGCCTGAATGACACGCTGATCCCCCACCTCATGCAGATTTTTGACCTGACCTACACCAAGGGCATGCTGGTGCAGTTGGCGTTCTTCGGCAGTTACTTCATCTTTGCATTACCCTCCGGCAAACTCATCGAAGCCATTGGTTACAAGCGCACCATGGTGGCGGGTCTCGGAGTTATGGCGCTGGGTGTGTTTCTCTTTCTGCCTGCGGCCACCATTGCGTCCTATCCTCTCTTCCTTACCGCTCAGATCGTTCTTGCCGCCGGGGTCACAGCATTGCAGGTTGCGGCGAATCCATACGTCACTGTGCTCGGGCCCGCGCAAACTGCGTCCAGCCGGCTGAATATGACGCAGGCGTTCAATTCACTCGGCACTACTTTAGCGCCCTACTTCGGAGGCGCCGTCATCCTCGCGGGCGCAGAGACGCTCGCGCACATGACACGCCAGCAGCAGGCCGCTTCGGTCAAGATGCCTTATGCGGGTATCGGTATCGTGCTGCTGCTCCTTGCCGCGGGCATCGGCCTGATCACGCTGCCGCGCATCCAGACCACACAGGAGTTTCGTCCCAGTGGCGATGCCGCGAATCCTCTCGGCTCTATCTGGGAGCATCATCATGTCTGGCTTGGCGCCATCGGTATTTTCACTTACGTCGGCGCTGAAGTTGCGATTGGCAGCTTTCTCATCAAGTACATGGAGCAGCCGAACATCGGCAATCTCTCCGCCGCAACCGCCAGCAAGTATGTGGCGCTCTATTGGGGCGGCGCCATGATTGGCCGCTTCATCGGTGTGGGTGCTCTTCGTCGCATTTCGACCGGACGTGCCGTCGGCATCTGCGCCATCGTTGCCTGCTCGTTGGTGGCCACGTCCATGCTGACGTCGGGCCATCTCGCCATGTGGTCGCTGCTGCTGGTGGGCCTGTTTAACTCCATCATGTTCCCGAGCATCTTCACGCTGGGTATCGCGCACATGGGCCCGCTTACCGGCAAGGCTTCAGGCCTGCTCGTTCAGGCGATCGTCGGCGGCGCCATCATCCCTCTGGTACAAGGCGTCATCGCAGACAGGATCGGCATCCACCATTGCTTCGTCCTGCCGCTGCTCTGCTATCTGTTCATCATCTATTACGGGTTTATAGGCTCGCGTCCGACTGGGGCCAGCATGGACCTTGTCGCCACCGCTTAGCTGCATTGTCCAGCAAGCGCAACAAAGGCCGCCTCGATGGGCGGCCTTCACTTTCGCAGCGGTATGCAGCTACGCCGCGTTCGGTTTGTCCAGCGACAATGCGGCGATCTCTTCTTCAGAGAAGAGCAGCTTTTCGCCATTCGTGCGGTCCAGCACATGCATCGCCACACCAGCGGTCAGGGTGCGGTGCATCGCCTTACGATGAAAGGGCGAGCTGCTCAGTAGGGTGCAGATGCGCTCGAAGATCGGCAGCCACTGCCGCGAGCGCGTGCGGATCGCCTCACCCGGCCCATTCGGCTGCGCGACGATTTCCATCTCCAGCACGCCACAGTCGGACTGGGTCGAGAGCTCGACGGGACGCATTTGGAGCGAGTAGCGAGTCGTTTCGTTTGGCATAAAAATGACTTCCTGACTTGAATGCTGAACTTGAGTCAACTCTTTCTGATGTTATTTGCGTTGTATTCGATGCAATTTTGCAGGCCCCGGGAAGCTCTTCCAGGACCCTTGCCGACTGGTTAGTCTAACCCGATTGTGATGAATGGACGGCCAATAATTCGACTCCTACTCAGATGCCGTCCGTGTTTCTTTCGCTGTTACCAGTTCCGGCCCTGGCCGACCTGGCATTCCCCATCTGGTACTCTCAGACTCCTGATGACTCGACGCAGCTCTGTGCTCCTTTGCTCCTGTTCTCTGCTTTTGCTGGCCGGTTCGCCGCTTACGCCGTCGGCCCGTGCCCAAGAGACAGACGCCAGTCATACAGAAGCCCTTGCTATCTTTCGCCAGCTTATCGAGATCAACACTACCGACTCCGTCGGTAGCGTTACCGCCGCGGCCAGGGCCATGCAGCAGCGTTTTCTGGATGCCGGCTTCGCGGCGTCGGACGTGCAACTACTCGGTCCTAACGACCGCAAGCAAAATCTTGTTGTGCGCTACCACGGCGCGAGCGGCAGGAAGCCCATCCTGCTTATCGGCCACCTCGACGTGGTGGAAGCACGGCGCGAGGACTGGACCACCGACCCCTTTCAATTCGTAACCAAGGATGGTTACTACTACGGCCGCGGCACACAGGACATGAAGGAGTGCGACGCCATTCTGGTCGAAACGCTCCTCCGCCTGCACCGTGAACACTTTCAGCCAGACCGGGACATCATCCTCGCTCTCACCGCGGATGAGGAAGGTGGCAAGTCAAACGGCGTCAACTGGCTGGTTGAGCACCATCGCGACCTCATTGACGCCGACTATGTGCTCAATCCGGACGGCGGCGGCGTGGAGCTGCACCACGGCAAGGCGACCATCTTCTCCGTCGACGCCAGCGAGAAACTCTATGCCGACTACCAGCTCACCGTCACCAACCCGGGCGGCCACAGCTCGTTGCCGGTGCCGGACAACGCCATCTACGAGCTCGCCGATGGCCTCCAGCGCCTCTCTCGTTATAGCTTTCCAACCGAGCTCAATGGTGTAACGCGCGACTACTTCCAGACCGAGTCGAAGATCCTCTCCGGCCAGACAGCTGCCGACATGCGGGCGATCCTGAAGACGCCGCAGGACCCTGAAGCCGTGAAGCGGCTCAGTCAAACGCCGGAGTACAACTCGACCCTCCGCACCACCTGCGTCGCCACGCGGCTGGATGCCGGTCACGCCAACAACGCGCTTCCGCAGCGCGCGCAGGCCATCGTGAACTGCCGCATCCTGCCCGGCCACTCTAAGGAAGAAGTACGCCAGGAACTCATCCGCGTGCTCAACAGCCCCAAGATCACGGTGCAATATGTAGGTGACGGCGCTGAAGGCCAGGGCGTGATCTTCGACCAGGCGCCGGACAAGAAGGCGCTGCCGCCTGCGGCAATCAAGCCGGAGGTCATGCAGGCGCTCGATCAGGTCGCCGGAAAGATGTGGCCCGGCGTGCCGATTGTCTCCACGATGGCGGATGGAGCCTCCGACGGTATCTACACCAACGCAGCGGGCATGCCCACCTACGGCCTCTCTGGTATCGCGCTCGAGAGCGACGATGTGCGCGCCCACGGCAAGGATGAGCGTCTGCCCATCGCTTCTTACGATCGCGGCGTCGATTTCTATTACGACTTCCTGAAGACACTGACAACCGCACACTAGCCACGCCGAGGGAGACCGCGTCCCGTGCAGCTTCACCTCATCGACGTCCTCGCCATTGTCCTCTACCTGCTGGGCATTACCTGGTTCGGTCTGCGTTTTCGCAATGGCGAGCGCTCGCTGCGCTCGTACTTTCTTGCCGATCGCAACATCCCCTGGTGGGCCATCGCGCTCTCCATCGTTGCCGCGGAGACCAGTACCCTCACCATCATCAGCATCCCGGGACTTGCCTTCACCGGCGACTTCGGATTCCTGCAGATCGCGCTCGGCTACCTGCTGGGCCGCATCGTAATCTGTCTGCTCTTTCTGCCGCGCTATTTCGAAGGCCAGCTCATGACGGCCTATCAGTTAATCGGCGCGCGCTTCGGCAAGGGACTGCATCGCTTCACCGCAGGCCTCTTCCTGGCGACACGTGCGGCAGCGGAGGGTGTCCGTATCTTCGCCGTCTCCATCGTCATCACCGTGGCCTTCGGGACCGGCACCATTCCGTCCATCATCATCCTCACTATCCTGACCCTCATCTACACCTTCGAGGGCGGTTTCTCCGCCGTCATCTGGACCGATGTCGTGCAGATGATCATCTACTTCGCCGGCACACTGCTCGCGCTCTGGACGCTGGGCACGAAAACCCCGGGCGGCTGGAGCGCCATCCATCACACTGCAGCTGCGGCGCACAAATTCACCATCTTCCACTTCGCGTTCTCGCTCACCCAGACCTACACCTTCTGGGGTGGCCTCATCGGCGGCTGCTTTCTTACCATGGCCAGCCACGGCACCGACCAGCTGGTAGTGCAGCGCCTGCTCGCTGCAAAGAACCTTGTGCAGTCGCAGCTTGCGCTGCTTGCCAGCGGCGTCATCGTCTTCGTGCAGTTCTCTCTCTTCCTGCTCATTGGTGCGGGACTTTACGTCTTCTATCCCGCGGGCACGCTCGCACATGTTGGCACGGCGGACCGCCTATTTCCGCTGTTCATTGTGCAGGTGATGCCGCATGGCATCTCTGGCCTGGTCATCGCCGCTATCCTTGCCGCAGCCATGTCGAACATGAGCGCTGCGCTCAATTCGCTCTCATCGACCACCATGGTCGACTTCTATCTCCCGCGCCATCCGGAGATGGAGGAGCGCGCCCGCACGCGTCTCTCGCGGATACTCACCGCCGTATGGGCCTTGGTGCTGCTCACGCTGGCGGTTCTCTCGCGCACCGGCGGCCACGTCGTCGAGATTGGTCTCTCTATCGCCTCCGTCACATGGGGCGAGATGCTCGGCGCGTTCCTGCTCGGCACGCTCACGCGGCGTGCCACGCAGAATGGCACCATCGCCGGCATGATCGTCGGTCTCATCGTCAACTTGATCCTCTGGCAGCAGCCTGGCCCCTTCGCCGCCGGGCACGCATGGGCGCTTCCCAAGGTAGCCTTCATCTGGTACGTGCTGATCGGCGCGCTCATCACCACATCCGTCGGCTACATCGCCAGTCTGCTGCTGCGGCAAACAGAAAGGGTCACCGTCGCATGATCCGTCTCGGGCGAAACGCCCTCGTTGCCTTCATTGCACTCGTCGCTATTGTTTCGACGTCGGTCGTCTGTGCCGCGCAACAACCGTCGCCGGCAGTTGCCCAGCAGGCAGTCACGCCGCCCGCATTTGCCCCCATCGACGCCATCGTCAACGACGCAGTCGCGCACAATGAAATTCCCGGCGCCGTAGTTGTCATTGGCCATGACGGCCACATCGTCTTCCATCACGCCTACGGAATGCGCTCGCTCGAGCCCATGCGCGAAGCCATGACCGAGGACACCATCTTCGACATGGCCTCGCTCACCAAGGACCTGGTCACCGCCACTGCCGTGATGCAGCTCTACGAGCAGGGCAAGATCCGCATCGACGATCCCGTCGCTCATTACCTGAGCGAGTTCGGCGCCAATGGCAAGCAGGACATCACCATCCGCCAGTGCCTCACCCACTACTCCGGCCTCGCACCAGACCTCGATCTCACCGGGCCCTGGCACGGCCGCGAGGAGGGCCTGCGTCGCCTCTTCGAATCTGCGCCCATCACACCGCCCGGTGTAGTCTTCCGCTACAGCGATGAGAACTTCATCGCGCTCGGCGCCCTGGTGGAGCGCGTCTCCGGCCTTCCGCTGGAGGTCTATGCGCAGCGCAACATCGTTGCACCGCTCGGCCTCACCGATTCCGGCTATCTGCCGCCCGCGGAGAAGCGCAGCCGCATCGCGCCCACTCAATACGTCACTGCAGATGGCACCTTATCCACTACGAACACGGGCACGGTGCTACGCGGTGTTGTGCACGACCCCACGGCGCGCCGCATGGAAGGCGTCGCCGGTCACGCCGGCTTCTTCAGCACTGCTGCAGACGCGTCTACCTTTGCCCAGGCGCTGCTCGACCGACTCGCCGGCCGCGCCAGCAACTTCCCGCTCAATCAGCTCACTCTCGCCAAGATGATCGAGCCCGAGCAGCCCGCGACCGGCACCGCCCTGCGCGGATTTGGCTGGGATATCGACTCTGCCTTCTCCAGCAATCGCGGCACGCTCTTTCCGGTCGGCTCCTTCGGTCACACCGGCTTCACCGGCACCTCGCTCTGGATGGACCCGCAGAGCGACACCTATGTCGTCATCCTCACCAATGCGGTTCACCCTGATGGCAACGGCCATACCGTCGTGCTGCGCTCCCGTATTGCGGATGCTGCTGCGCAGGCCGTTGGTATCCGGACGCAGGAGAACGGCCAACTCACCCAACTCACCGGCTACAACGAGTCGCTCACCGGCGCGCGCCGCTGGATCGCGCGCAATGGCGATGTGATGACCGGCATCGATGTCCTCGAGTCGGAGAAGTTCCTCACACTGCAAGCTCTCGCAAAGAAGCATGGCGGCCATTTGCGTATGGGTCTGCTCACCAACCAGACCGGGCTTGACCGCGAAGCACGCCGCACCATCGATGTACTCGCCAAGGATGCGCATGCCGTAGACCCGGGCCTCACACTCGCAACGATCTTCAGTCCCGGACATGGCATCCAGGGTGCGGAGGATCAGACCAATATCGCAAATGCAACCGACACTGCAACAGACCTGCCGATCGTTAGTCTTTACGGTGTCAGCGATGCGCAACGGCGGCCGTCGCCTGAATCGCTGCGCAACCTCGATGCAGTCGTCATCGATCTGCAGGACGCAGGTGTTCGTTA
>DASXGY010000437.1:0-1992 GCA_036488835.1 Acidobacteriaceae bacterium | reverse complement strand
TCGGTGGGCAATGTGCCGCTGGCGGCGGTGCTGTGGCAGCATGGGCTGAGCTTCGGCGGCGTGGTCGCGTTTCTATTCGGCGATTTGATCATCCTGCCCATCGTGAATATTCACCGCAAATATTACGGCTGGCGCGCGGCGCTGGTGCTGCTGGTGCTGTTCTATGTGGCGATGGCAGCCGCGGCGCTGGCGGTGGAATGGATCTTCTTTGCTCTGCACCTGACGCCAGATGCACATGCGGCGCGGATGACAATGGACATGGATTTTCGCTGGGATCACACGGCGGTATTGAACCTGGTCTTCCTGGCGGTTGCGGCGGTGCTGCTATGGAGGTTCTTCCGCTCCGGCGGTGCGGGTATGCTGCGGCATATGAATGAACCGATGGATGACGGTCGCCACGGGATGCACCATGCTGGGCATGATCATCATGATCCGCATGGAGCGATGCGTTGAGCGCGCCACGGCTGCAGGAGACGATCTATGTGGCCAGCTCGAATGCGGGCAAGCTGCGCGATTTTGCGGTGGCCGCGGCGGTCTTCGGCGCGGAGATCGCGGTGTTGCCGGGACTGAGCGAGATTCCCGCGCCGGAAGAGGATGGCGTGACCTTCGAGGCCAACGCGCGGCTGAAGGCGGAGGCTTACAGCCGCGCTCGGCCGGGGCTGCTGGTGTTGGCGGATGATTCGGGGCTGGAGGTGGATGCGCTGGGGGGTGCGCCGGGGGTGCGGTCGGCGCGCTATGCGGACGATGCGGACTTTGATGTGATCGACAGCGAGGACGCGGACGGACGGAACAATCTCTATCTGATCGAGCAGCTTCGCGGGCATGGGCGACCGTGGACGGCGCGCTACCGGTGCGTGCTGGCGCTGGCGCGCGACGGCGTGACGTTGCTGACGGCCGATGGCGCGGTGGAGGGGGAGATCGAGGCTGAGCCGCGGGGTTCGGGTGGCTTTGGTTACGACCCGTTGTTCCGGCTGCCGGCGTTGGACAAGACGATGGCGGAGATCGATCTGGAAACGAAGCAGAGGCTGAGTCATCGGGGGCGCGCACTGGCAGCGCTGCTTGCCGCTCGCACACCAGACACATATGCAGAGCGATGACACAGCCCGCAATGCCACAATCCCCGTAATGCAACAATCGATAGAGTGACCGCGGCCTCGAGTCACTCCCGAGGGTGAATGCAATGCCTCTGATTAAAAAGATTCTCTATCCGGTGGCCTTCTCGCCCGCGTGCGTTGCCATGGCAGCTTATGTACGGCGAGCGGCGGCAATCTATCAAGCGGAAGTAACGCTGTTGCACGTCGTTGATCCGGCGAGCCACAGCGGCTTTGAACTGTACTCCCGGTCTCCATTTGAGATCTCCGAGGAGCACGTGACTCTTGGCCGTGAGCGGCTTGCTGCGTTTCTTGCGGCGCAGTTTTCTATCGACGCGTACGAACGCATCGTCACTGCCGGGGACGCGGCCAGCGAGATCGCGAAGACGGCGCGAGAAGGCCGGTTCGATCTGATTGTGATGCCGACGCATACGGGATTTTTCCGGCGAATGCTGCTGGGCTCGACCACGGCGAAGGTGCTGGACGATGCCGACTGCCCGGTGCTGACCAGCACGCATGCCGAGACGATCGCTCCGCGGCCTTTGGATCACCGGGAGTGGCTATGCGCGATGGATCTGAGCCCAAATGCCGAGCGCATGCTGCGCTTTGCGAGCCAGGGAGCGGCAGAGGCCAACAGCCGGCTGTCCATCCTTTACGCGATACAAGGCGGCGATCCCGAGCTCGCCGTTCAGCTCGATCTGCGGGAGCAACTGCATCAGGCCGAGAAGCAGAAGGCAATGGAGCGCATCGCTGAGATCCAGAGGGCGGCTGGAACCAATGTTCCGGTCCGCGTCACCATCGGCTCGGTCAAAAAGGCGCTGCTGAGCATGGCCAGCGAATCGGATGCCGACGCGATCTTCATCGGAAGAGGCCCGCGGTCCGGCAAGTACGGCCGCCTGCG
>DASXGY010000431.1:0-9503 GCA_036488835.1 Acidobacteriaceae bacterium | reverse complement strand
GGCCTGGACGATGCGTCCATGCCTGCGGCTCAGCTCCAAAATGCTGTCGGCATCGGCAAGGCTGGCGGCCAGCGGCTTTTCGATCAGGAGATCTAACCCTGCGGCTAAAAGCGGCGCGGCGGTGGAAGCATGGTGCACGGTAGGGACGCAGACCGATGCAGCATGGAGCGGCGCGACCGCCTCCAGGCAGAGTTCAATCGTCTCGAAGGGGGGAACGCCGAACTTTGCCGCAGCTTCTGCGGCGACTGCGGCGTTGCGATCGACGACTGCGGCAAGCTGAACCGCCTCCCCGGCCTGCTCGAGCTCGCGATAGACACGAAGATGATTGCGCCCGAAGGCTCCGGCACCGACCACGGCGACGCGGAGTGGTTGCGAGGCCGGCACTACTTCTTTTCGGGCCGGTTTTCTGTCCGGTTTTCAGTTGGGGCCTCAACCACCTGGCGGCAGCGGGCGTAGAGTTCGAGCAGCTGTGTCACCTGTTCCTCCGGCTTGACCGATGCGGTAACACCAAAGCCGGTGGAACCTGCGCTCTTGCTCCCTACATTGGCGTGCGCTGCAACGAACTTAAGCAAATCGAGCGCGATGTCCTCGGTGCGGCGCGCTGCGTTGATCGATTCCATGAAGTGGTTCCTCTCGTTTCTCTTAGCCTGATGTTAATGGCCGCGAGCTATGCGCGCAAATTTGCGGAAACCGACGGTTGGCGGGTAGCGCGAATATCCAATCCGGCGGCGTGCGAGATCACACCAGCCGCGACGCCGCACGCACTCCGCACACAATCTCATACGCAATGGTATGCGCCAGGCGGGCATGATCGTCCGCTGTGACTCCATCGCCCAGCACAACGACCTCGTCGCCGAGCGCGACGCCGGGAATCTCCGACACATCGACGACAGTAAGGTTCATCGACACGCGCCCGACGATTGCCGCAGGCCGGCCCTTCACCATCGTCCAACCGCCTGGCTGCGCGTTCGAGCCCGACAGCTCGCGCCGCAGTCCATCGGCGTAGCCAACCGGAAGCAGTGCCAGACGCATGGGCCGCGGGGCGGTAAAGATCGCGTTGTAGCCGACCGTATCTCCAGCCTGCACGTCGCGCAGCCCGGTCACGCGCGTCTTCCACGTCATCAGCGGCTCGAGTTGGTGGCGCACCTTCGCCGGCGTTGCATCGCCACTGGAATTTGGACAATCGATCTGGAGGCAATATCCGTAGAGCGCGATGCCGGTCCGGACCATCGACTGCGCGCCGATGGCCGCCGCGAGTGTGCGCAGCCATACGAGGTTTTCTGCGGTGCCCTGGTTATCGATGGTGGACGAATTACCCGCATGCACCCAGGCCGGCCGGAGACCGGCTGTAGCGACCGCTGCTAGCGCCTGTTCGAAACGTTTCTTCTGGTCGAGCGTCTGCGCCGATCCGGCCACCTCCGACGAGGCAAAGTGCGTCATCACGCCTTCCAGACGAAGGTTCGGTTGCCGCTTGAGCCAATGGAGCAGCGCGTGCAACTCTTCTCCGGGGGCCACGCCCTGGCGTGCCATTCCGGTATCGATCTCCAGATGAACAGGCAGCGGAGCAGCATCACCGCCTCGTTGCCGGACTGCATCGGCGAGAGCCTCCATCTGCTGCTGCTCCCATACAACCGGGGTCAAGCTATGCCGCACGACTTCCTCAGCATCCTCAGGCAGCGCTCCGCACATCGCCATGATGCGCGGCTGCCTTTCGATTGCAATTCCAGCCGACGCCAGCGCCTCGCGAACCGCGGCACCCTCATGCACGTCCGCCACTCCAAGCCACTGTGCGCCGGCCCGCGCCAGTACAGGCGCGCAGATCCCTGCGCCGTGCCCGTATGCATTCGCCTTTACGACCGCGAGCACGGCGGTATCGCCGCCGGCCGCTTCGACGAGCAGCCTGTAGTTCGCGGTCAGCCGCCGCTCTGAGATCTCCACCCAGCTCTTCACCTCCACTATCCTATCTCCGCGTCGACTCGCGGCAGATAGCCGCCGAAGTACCCCGAAGTTCCCCGTGGCACCCCGAGTGTGATACAAAGCCACGTCTGAAGAAAGCACTTCCGCCGCGACCTTGATCTAGGTTCGCGGCATATCCAAGGGGCCAGTCCGTCGCCATGAAAATGAACACCCGTTCAGTCTCGCTGCTCTCGGGCGCGCTCCTCTCTACCGCTCTCGGCCTCTCGCTCGCCGGCTGCTCCGGCGGCAGTTCAAACCCGCTGGCTGCCATCCAGGCCGCGCAGGCAAAGAACGCCGGCAATTTTTCGAACACCGTTTTTCTCGGCGACTCGCTGACCGCCGGCTACCAGAGCAGTTCGCTGCTCGACACCCAGCAGGTGCATGGCTGGGCGCCGCTGTTAGCGAAGCAGGCGGGCTTCAACATCGTCCTGCCGCTGATCGCCTATCCCGGTGCGCCTAACGTGCTGCAACTCGTCTCCCTCGGGCCTCCGCCGGACATCATGCCTGTGTGCCCTCCGCCGGTGATCCCGCCTGGCTGCGGAACTACGACGGGCCGCGATAACTTCGCCACACAAGTTACCGATGTGGCTGTCCCCGGCGCCCTGGTGAACGATGTTTTGAACACAGTCCCGCTGGTAAATCCAGTAACCGGACAACAACAGCTGAACCAGCTTGTTCTGGGATTCCCCGGCTTTGGCTACGGGGAGGCGTACAGTCAGGGGACCTTCGCCGTAAAGGCCCAGCCGACGACGATCTTCCTCTGGATCGGCAATAACGACGCGCTGACTGCCGACCTTACCGGCACGCCGAGCAGCATGACCTCTGTGGCCAACTTCACGACGCAGTACCAGGCCCTGATGGCCCAACTGACGACGCAGACCTCCGCGCATCTGGTCATCGGAAATATTCCTGACGTCACCCAGGTGCCGTATCTTCAACCTGCCGCGCTGGTGCTGGCCGAAACCTCGCAGCAGACACACCAGCCAACTTCAGTGCTGAGCGGACTTCTCGGCATCGTGCCCGGCGACTATGTGAACACGACCGGGCTGACGGAGATTTCTCTGATCGTGAACGGAAAACAGAAGGGGCCGATCGACGATGCGGGTGTGCTCTCCGCTGCTGAAGTCGTCACCGTACAGGCGCAGGTTACGGCTTTCAATCAGGTGATCGCCGCGCAGGCCCAGGCGGCAAATGCCACCCTGGTGGATATCAACGCCTTATTCAAACAGCTGACAACCTCCGGCATCACGATTAACGGATACACCGGCACTGCGGGCTTTCTGGGCGGCTTCTTCTCGCTCGACGGCATTCATCCCACGAATACAGGCTATGCAGTGGTCGCCAACAAATTCATCGACACGATGAATGCAGCCATCAGCACGAAGATTCCCGACGTCGCGCTTGGCCCGGTGGCGGCGGCCGATCCGCTTTGGCCGCCGAATCTGGTGCCGCATGCTGTGAGTGCCCATGCCCTGACTATGCCGGCCAACGCAGGCAAGAGCATCGACGACCTGATGCTGGGGAAGAAGTAGATCAGGCATGTTTGGGCAATGTCCGAACAGGATCCTGCTTCGTCACCTGCCGAAGATAATCCTCCAGCCGTTGTCCCTTCTTCTGGACAAACTCGCGATCCAGCACGCGAACATCCTGCATCCGGTCCATCCGAAACGTCCTGAAGTCCTTGCGAAGCTCGCACCACGCCGCAAGGGTCCACACGCCGCTCCAGAAGTAGAGCGCAAGCGGGCGTACTTCGCGTTCACTGCTTTGGCCGTCCTCGCGTGTATAAGCGAAGGCGAGGGCTCGCCGGTCGATGCAGGCCTCGTGCAGGACATCGAGCCGCTCGCGCAAAAGCTGCGGCATCTGAAAGCCCGGCGCGTACATCAGAATCGCGTCGAGGCGTTCGCGAAGATCTGGGGGCAATACCGCCTCAATGCGCTGTAAGGCCTGATCGGCAGCGAGTGTACTTGCCGCGCCGCCCCAGGCCCGCACCAGTCTTGCGCCGAGGACGAGCGCCGTCAATTCATCCCGCGTGAACATCAGAGGAGGGAGGTCGAGATCGCGCCGCAGCGTGTACCCAACGCCGGCCTCGCCCTCGATGGGCATGCCGGAGGTTTGGAGATCGCTGACGTCGCGGTAGATCGTTCGCTCCGAGACTTCGAGCTTCTGGGCCAGCATGCGCGCGGTCTGGAGCCGGCCGCCGCGCAGGATTCGAACGATACGGAATAGCCGGTCAGCCCGTCGCATGCACTTATCCTAGATGTGGCAGTTCCGCCGACTTCAGATCGAAGTGTGGATGCCGACATGGTTGCCCTCTGAATCCTTAAAGCAGGCAAAGGCGCCGAACCCGCCGGGGACAGGAGTGCGTTTCATGAGGATCTTACCGCCCGCTCCGGGGACGCGTGCGATGGTACCGTCCAGCTCGCCATCGCAGTTGAGATACACCATGGTGCCATTGCTGCTCGGTTGCTGGGATGGCCGTTTCACCAGAGCTCCGGAGACATAGCCGCGCTCGGCCGGGAAGACGCACATGACATCGCCGGCGTCGCCGAAGTCGTCCTTCTTCATCCTGCATCCGAGAATCGTCTCGTAGAAGCGCTTTGCCCGGTCCAGATCGGCGCAGGGAATCTCGAACCACGCTGCTGCTGACTTTAGCTGCTTATCCATAGTGCCTCCTGTTTGTGAATACAGAGGCAGCATACTGACAGGCTACTGACAGCGTTGTGTCAGTAGGTTTTGCTCATTTTGAGGTCGGTGAGACGGGATCTAGTAGCCGCCGGGGTCGCCGTGCTGCAGATTCTCGAAGCGGGTGTAGTCGGCCAGATACGCAAGCTGGATGCTGCCGGTCGGGCCGTTTCTCTGCTTGGCGATGATGATTTCGGCTTTGCCCTTCAGGTCTTCGTTCTCGCGGTCGTAGTACTCTTCGCGGTGAATGAAGCAGACCACGTCGGCGTCCTGCTCGATTGAACCCGACTCACGGAGATCGCTCAGCAGCGGCTTTTTGTCGCCGCCGCGCTGCTCGCTGGCACGAGACAACTGCGAGAGAGCGACTACGGGCACCTTCATCTCCTTGGCCAGCGCCTTCAGACCGCGAGAGATCGCTGAGACCTCCTGCGTGCGGTTTTCGAAGCCCTTTGCGTTGGAGTTGGAACCGGTCATCAGCTGCAGATAGTCGATGACGATGAGGTCAAGCTGGCCGTGCTGTTGCTTTAGCCGCCGCGCTTTGGCGCGCATCTCGGCGAGGGTGATTCCGGGGGTATCGTCGATGAAGATCTTTGATTCCATCAGGAGTTCGAGCCCCTTAATCAGCTTCGCTCGATCGTCGCGCATGAGCATTCCGGTCTGGATCGCCTTTGAATTCACCAGGGCCTGCGAGGCTAGCATTCTGCGCAGGAGGCTCGCTTTGCTCATTTCGAGCGAGAAGACCGCAACCACCTTGCCGCCGCGAACCGCCGCGTTCTCCGCGATGTTGATCGCCCAGGCGGTCTTTCCCATGGAGGGCCGCGCGGCGATGATGATCAGCTCGGACTCCTGCAACCCGCTGGTCATGCGGTCGAACTCGATGTAATGCGTTGCAAGGCCGGTGACCTCGCGCCCCTGCTCATACAGCGCATCGATCGAGCCGAATGAGTCCTTCACGATCGCGGCGATATCGGAGAAGCCGCCGGTGACGGCGTGCTCCGAGATCTCCGTCAGCCGGCTCGTCACCTGGTTCAGCACGTCCAGCGCCTCGCGGCTTTGGTCGGACGCTTCGATCATCCCCATGTCGCATACGGTCAGAAGTTGCCGCATCAGGCTCTTGTCCCGGACGATGCGAACGTAGCTTTCTATGCTGAGTTTGCGGGGCAGACCCTCGCTCAGGGAGGCCAGATACGGCAGCCCACCTACGGAGTCCAGCTCCTTTTTCTTGCTTAGGTAGTCGGTGACGGTGACGATATCGACGCCGTGACCCAACTCGACCAGTTGTAGCATCGCTGCGTAGATCTTTCGATGGGAGTCGAGAGCGAAGTCATCAGTCTTCAACAACATCGTCGCGTCGATGATCGCGACCGGTTCCACCAGCATCGCCCCGAGGATGGTCATCTCGGCATGCACGGAGGTGGGCCGCTCCTGGTCTCCGACGATGTGGGGATAGGCTGCCATGAAGTTCTAAGTTAGCGGAAGCCGGCCTGCGGATGGCGGCTCCCTTTGTGGAATCTGTGCAAATCCAGTCGATACAGCAAATCCAGCTGTCCCGTGGCCCCGGTTTACGCCTCGGCTGACGACGCACTGACACGCACAGCCGCAACCGTTATAGGCTAAAGCAAGCCGAAAGATTCATTCGCGGTCCGGTTCGGAAGGGGTGAAGATGGGTGTCGAGAAGAATTTAAGCATTCCGCCGGTAGCGCAGCGCGACAAGGCGTCCTTCGAGGTGATGCGGGTGTGGATCGCCGAGCAGGGGCAGCATGTCAGCATCCGAAGCGGCGCCTGGGAGGATCCCTTCGCCTGGGGCATCGTCCTTGCCGATCTTGCCCGGCACATCGCGCACGCCCACCAGCTTCAGAATGAAGACACCGATACCGATGCCTTCCTGCAGCGTCTGCTGGAGGGGTTCCAGGCTGAGATCGACAACCCGACCGACGAACCCGAGGGCGAAGTCACCCAGTAATGGAAGCACCGGACACAGTCTAAACGGAAGGCATCGGACGCAATCTAAAGCGTCGCGTGCAATCTACTTGTGCTTGTAATCCTGAAACAACTCAGGGAACTGTTGCTGTAACGCCGCAACCTTCGGCACGTCGCAGACCTGGATATACGGATTGTTCGGGTTTTTTTCCGCGTAGTCCTGGTGATACTCCTCGCCGTCGTAGAACGCCTTCAGCGGCACTACTTCAGTCACGATCTTCTTTGGAAACACATGCGCCGCATCGAGCTGCGCAATATACGCCGTCGCGATCTTCTGCTGCTCGGGCGTGGTGTAGAAGATCACGGAGCGGTAGGACGTGCCCACATCCGGCCCCTGCCGGTTCAACTGCGTTGGATCGTGCACCACCGAGAAGAAGACGCGCAGCAGCGTTCCGTAGCTGATGCGAGCCGGATCGAAGACTATCTTCACCGATTCGGCGTGCCCTGTGGTCTCCGATGAAACCTGATCGTAGGTGGCTGTCGCTGCCGAGCCGCCCGAGTAGCCCGCCGTCGTCGCGGTTACCCCTTTGATCCGTTGAAAGGTGGTCTGCACACCCCAGAAACATCCGCCCGCAAACACGGCGGTCTCATGTTTCGCTCCGGTGTTCGGTTCATCCACCGCCGGAGCGGGAATCGGCTCTTTTCTAGTGGCCTCTGCGCCCATCACTGTTCCCATAATCATCCTCCAACCGCCTGTAATCAGTAACACAGCAACTACTACCACACCCAGCCCAATCCATCCGGCTCTTACCCCAGCTGTCATCGTGTTTCTCCGTCCATATACCTCTATAGGACGCCGTATGAGCCTCCGGGTTACAGGATTAAAATGTCCAGCCCTGCAAAGCGACCTGCGCCCGGTACGATTTGACGGTTTTGGGTGGGGCAGAGAAGAACAGGCGAGGGCAACGGCAACGGCAACGGCAACGGCAAGAAGCAACAGCAGATCCCCTTCGGGGATGACAACCAGAAAAGGCAAGTGACAACCCAGAAAAGGCAAGTGACAACCAGAAAAGCAAGTGATAACCAGAGGCAAGTGACAACCAGAAAGGCAAGAGCAAAAGCGCGGACGGCTTGGGTCGAAATTTCATCATCCAAGCCGAAGAGGGGGGACGACAGCTTTGCCAGGGCAGGTACGCATCGGCATCTCGGGCTGGACCTACAAGCCCTGGCGCGGCGACTTTTATCCGGTTGGCCTCGCCCACAAAAAGGAGTTGGCTTACGCGGCCTCGTTGTTTCCCTCTGTCGAGATCAATGGAACATTTTATTCTCTCCAGCGACCGTCCAGCTTCGCCGTCTGGGCTGAGCAGACTCCTCCGAACTTCGTCTTCGCCATCAAAGGCAGCCGTTACATCACTCATATGCTCCGTCTCCGCGGTGCCGAACAGGCGCTGGCAAATTTCTTCGCCTCAGGCCTGCTCGTACTGGGCGCCAAACTCGGGCCGATCCTCTGGCAGTTTCCGCCCAACTTTCAGTTCAAGCCCGATCTGCTTGAAGAGTTCTTCGCCCTGCTTCCGCGAGACACCCATGCCGCCGCTATGCTCGGCAAACGGCATGACGAGCGCCTGAAGGGACGGGCATTCACTGAGTTGGTTCGCCGCCGCCCCATCCGGCACGCGATGGAGATTCGGCATCCCAGCTTCGTCGTGCCCGAATTCATCAGCCTCCTGCGGAGGCACAACATCGCTCTGGTCTGTGCCGATACGGTTGAGTGGCCGCGCCTGATGGATATCACCTCGGACTTCCTCTATTGCCGCCTGCACGGTTCGAAGGTTCTCTACACCAGCCAATACAGCCCCGAGGAACTCGACCAATGGGCGGGGCGGATTGCTGCGTGGGCCAATGGGCAGGAGGTCAGCGACGGCGACCATGCCAGCCCGAAGCCCGCGCGCACACGCCCGTCACGCAACGTCTTCGTTTACTTCGATAACGACGCCAAGGTCTTCGCGCCAAAAGATGCACAGGCTCTCGCGCAGAGAGTCGAAAAACTACTCGCCCGCTAAGCGACGCGCGTCCGCCCCTGGATTTCGATATAGACGTGAATCAGACTCACCGCCGCCGGTGTAACCCCCGCAATGCGACTGGCCTGGCCCAGAGTCTGCGGACGCACCCGCGACAGCGTCTGCTTCATCTCGCTCGACAGGCCGCTAACTGCGCTGTAATCAAACCAGCCGGGAATCGCGCGCTTCTCCGCCCTGCGCATCTTCTCCATGGAGCGCCGCTGCTGATCGAGATAGCCCGCATATTTGATCTCCGTCTCCACTGTCTTCATCTCATTGCGAACCCACGCCGGCAACCGGGAACCAGCAGCGGAATCCATAGCCGCAACCCACTCGCCCATCCCTGTATCTGCATTCGCCAAACGCTCGCGCAATACCGGAGCAATCTCCTCGACCGAAACCTCCGGCCGCTTCAGAAACTGCGCGAACGTCTGTCCGCTCACACCTGCAGCGTCGCCGTCGAGCCGAGCCTGCAGATCCACGGGCAACTCCTCCGCGCGCACACGCGTTGCGTTCAGTAATTTTTCAAAAGCCGCTGCCCGCGCCTGCTTCGCCTCATACTCCGCCCAGGCATCATCATCGATCAGCCCCAGCCTCCTGCCATGCGGAGTCAACCTGCTGTCGGCGTTATCAATCCGCAGGTGCAGACGAAACTCAGCGCGCGAAGTAAACATGCGGTAGGGTTCATTCGTTCCTTTGCTGATAAGGTCGTTGATCAAGATGCCCGTGTAGGCCTCGGTGCGATCAAGCGTAAACGTCTCGGGCGTTTCGCCGCTCAAGACTGCCCGCGCCGCGAGCGCTGCGTTGATGCCCGCCATCAAACCCTGGCACGCGGCCTCTTCGTATCCGCTGGTCCCGTTGATCTGCCCGGCAAGGTACAGCCCTGCA
>DASXGY010000294.1:0-5573 GCA_036488835.1 Acidobacteriaceae bacterium | reverse complement strand
CGACTGCGGCGTAGCGTGGTCCGTTCGATGTCTGCAGGCGGCAATAGCGCATAAAGGTAGCTCCTGGCGGATCAGGGATTGGGTTCAGGGATTGGGTTGCGAAGTGGGAGTGTCCCACTGGTCTTCGATCTCGGCCGAGCGAGCGCTTTCGTTGCCGGAGACGTCGATAGCGCTGACCGAGTAGGCGTAACGCTGGCCGGGAAGGGCAGTGGTGTCGGTCCAGTTCGACGATGTCACGGGCTTGCCGGCGGGCGAGATGCGCTGCGGCGGCTCGGATGCGCCGGCGGCGCGGCGGTAGACGATGTAGCCGGCGAGACCGGGATCGACGTCGGGAGTCCAGTCGAGATCAATGGCTTTGGCGGCAGTATCGGCGGCCGAAACCAGCCCCGTGGGCACGGGCGGCGGAAAGACGTCGGCGTATGCGGTCTCTGCCGGCGCGCTGGGCAGGCCGGCGATCTCGATGCTGCGGCCGGCTATGTTGACCTGCTCGACGCGCTGCGCGATGTAGCGATAGCTGTTGCCAGTGTGCGCGGTGGCGTCGATGGCGGATGCCTGATGCTGGGCGGTGCTTTCCGGCAGGCGAAGAATCTGCTCCGCCGGTTCCCCGGGTGTGTTGCGGCCGGTCAGGAAATTGCGACTGGAGTTGTTTTCCGTGGGCTCTGGCTGCTGCGGCGGCGTAGAGGTGCGGATGCGGTCGAAGCGGATCCAACCGGTAGTGCTGGCGGGCTGATTGGTAGCCTGCCACGAGAGGATGATGCCTTTGCGCCGCGGTATGACGGCGAAGCCGGTAACGGGCACGGGCGTCGGGCCTGCGGCGGTGTACGCAGGTGCAGAGTCCCCTTCGGATTTCCCGGCGCGGTTCAGGACGGACACTCTATAGACGAGGAGACGCAGTGGTCCCTGGCTGAGTTCACGCGGCAGGGTGTCGTCCATGGAGGCCGCCTTCTCGTGCACCGGGATGGCGAGGGTGCCGGCGGCCTGGCAGGGGCCGCTCTCGACGCTGCGGCAGAGACGGGCGGTCATTGCGCCGCGCACGGGAAGCTTGTCGGTGGTCTTCTGCGGGACGGTGAATGTCAGGTGGACGACATTCCCGGCGCGCTTTGCGGCCAGATCGCGCACCGGCTGCGGCAGGTTCAGCGTAGGCGGCTGAGGCGCGGCGGGAGCGCCACAACCAGTCGCAATCGAGGCCGAGAGAAGAGCGAGAGGCAGGGCAATCCGGCGGCAGTCTTGTGCTGTGCGGGCGCGCTGCATCATTGGATTTCAGCGTAGCAGACGGAGGCGGTTCTCCCATTCGGAGCCAGCAGCCGCTCAGACCATCTCGGTGATGGCCTGCTCCAGACGTTCGTGACTGAACTGGAAGCCGGCCGCGTGCAGACGCGCAGGGATGGCGCGGGTGCTGGCGAGCAGTGCCTCCTGCGCCATTTCGCCCATAGCCGCACGCAGCACCAGCGACGGTACGCGAAAGAAGGCGGGCCGGTGCAGGATACGGCCCAGGGTATGGGCGAATTCCGCGTTGGTGACGGGGTACGGCGAGGTGGTGTTGAAGGCGCCGCTCAACTGCGGCTGCGCGAGGCCGAATTCCATTGCAGCAACGGCATCTTCGAGCGAGAGCCAGCTCATCCACTGGCGTCCGTTACCCAACGGGCCACCCAGGCCAAGGCGATATACGCGCATCAGCCGCGGCAGTGCGCCACCGCGTGCGGTGAGAACCACGCCGAAGCGCAGTTGCACGACGCGCGGCGCCAGGGTGGAGGTGGATGCCTCCCAGGCCTGGCAGGCCTCCGCAAGAAAGCCGACGCCGGGCTGCGACGCCTCGGTGAGCACCTCGTCACCGCGGTCGCCATAGTAGTTGATTCCCGATGCGGCGACGACTACCGGAGGCGGAGACGTGAGCGCGGTGAAGATGCGGCCCAGTGCGTGTGAGGTATCGACACGGCTGCTGAGGATGAGGCGCTTGTAAGCAGGAGTCCAACGATGACCGGCCAGGCTGGCTCCTGACATATGCACGGCGGCGTAGCAGCCTTCCAGGGGCGCCAGGTCAACCGTGTCGACGGGGCGTTCCGGGTGCCATTCCACCTCCACGATATTGGATTCTGGATCAGGCCGCGGCGGACGGCGGACGAGGAGCACTACCTGGACGCCCTCGCGCAGCAGGTGCTGCGCCAAGGTCTTGCCCAGCAGTCCTGTTCCACCGCACAACAGAAGCTTTCGGATCACCACGGCTGACCATCATCGGGACGCATCGAGCCTGCCCGGTCTGTTGGATGCAAGGGCTGCCGGTGGACGACGAGGTGCGATGCCCCTTCCGATTTTGTCACTTTCTTCACTCAAGCTCTCTTCCCGAAGTGGATACGCCGCATCTGTATTGCTGTGGAACTCGATTGCTGTGGGACTTGACGGCCGACGCGCCGGGGAGAGGCGTAAGCGATGCAACCTGTAACGATACAACGCAAAGACGGAGCGGCAAAGCAGTCCAAGCTGGAGACTGCAGCCTCCATTTTCTCAATGAACGGTCCTGAGGTGGATGGCGCAACCGCGGAATCCTTCATCACCGAAAAACGGATTGGGGAACGCATCAAGCGGTTGCGCCTGAAACGTTCCATGGGGCTGGTCGAGCTGGGAAAACATACCGGACTTTCCGCGAGCTTTCTATCGCAACTGGAGACTGGCCGCGTGGTGCCGACGCTGCGCAACCTGGCGCGCATCGCCATGGTCTTCAATAAAGACCTCTCGTTCTTCTTTGAATCCGAGCCAGTATCGCTGTTTCGCGTGCATCGCAAACACGATCGCGTGCGGCTGCCGCAGACCGGCGTAGACGACCCGACGTACTTTTTCGAGAGCATCGGCTTCATGGTGCCGGATCGCCAACTGGACCCTTACTACGCGGAGTTTCTGCCAGTGAAGAAAACGCAGGAGATCCGTCCCCATGTGCATCCGGGTTTTGAGTTCCTGTATGTGCTGGATGGCGAGCTCGAAGTACGGCACGGCGATCGGATCCAAGTGCTGAACCCAGGGGACGGCGTGTACTTCGACGCGAGTACGCCGCATAGCTACCGCTGCGCCGGCAAGACGCCGTCGACCGCCATCATCGTTACCATGCATCAGCCTTCGGTAGCGCAACCCGCTTACAATCTGCGTCCAATGGGCGCCCCGATGGGGGTACGTGGTGCGGCGAAGCAAGCGGCGGCGCAGCCATCGGCGCCGGTGTCCGCAGTGCGAGCGGTAGTAAATGGCTCAGCGGTACACAAGGCGTAGGCCAGTCAACTGGGAAAAAACAGGTCTTCGACTTCCAGCCAGTTGTTCACGCGCACAGGTGCGACCACCTTCGCATTGTGAGCAGCCGTGAAGAGCACGCCCTGGCCGGCGAAGTGCTGAAAGTGGCGCGGCATATCGTCGATGAGGTAGTCGGCATGCAGGATGCTCTTGTCCCCGCAGAAGACGAAGTGAGTGGGCGAGAGAAAGGGAAAGTGCCGCTCCAGCCAGCGGAACTTTGGGCCGAAGGAGCGAGGAAACTCCATAGCCGCGGTGGCGATGAAGATCTCATAGCGGCGTGAGAGCCGCTCGAGGACGCGCTGACTGTCCGGCATGACGTCGAGATCTTCGAAGAAGGTTTCTTCCTGGAGATAGGCCATCAGCCGGTCCCGGCGGCTGGCGGGAAGCACATTCACCATCCACTTGCCCCACATATCGTCAACGGTGAGGTCCTCGGAAAATTCCGCGTTGTAGAGGCGGATGAGCTTACCGAGGGCGTCGGCCAGCACCTCGTCCATATCGACACAAATACGGTTCATGCGGTGTGGGCGTTGGGCGTACCGCTGGCCCCGCCGGGCCGGCCGGTTTCTATTTGCGGCTCGCGACGGTTGTCCACGTAGAGGATGCGTCCGCAGCTTTCGCATTTCTGCGATTGACCGTCGCGCAACTGATTCCACAACTGAGGGCGCAGACCCATCTGGCAGCCGGTGCAGCGCTGATCGCGTGCGCGGGCCAGCGCGGTGCCGCGCGCGGCGGCGATGCGGTCGTATTCCTCCAGCCGGTCTTCGCCGAACTGCTCACTGATCTGCGGACGAAGCGCGGCGCGCTCCCCCTGCCACTTACTGAGGTCGGCCTGCTCCAGCAGGGTGCTGCGCGCGGCGAGCGCCTTCTCCGTTTCGAGATATGCCGCGTGGCTGGCATGCTGCTGCCGTGCGGCGAGCAGATCACGATCGATGACGTCGGAGCGCTCCATGCTTTCGAGCTCGCCGTCTTCGATGCGGCGAATCTCCTGCTCCGCAAAGGCGATCTGGTGTTCGAGCGCCGTAGCCTGCGCCTGGTTCTGCACCGTGTTGAGCTGCTGGCGGGACTTGGCGATCTTCGCCTGCTGATCCTTCAGGTCGCTCTCATCGCGTCGTCGGCGGGCTTCTTCGTCGCGCTGCCGGTGCTCCAGCTCGCTGATGGTTCTGGCGTGCGCGGCAAGCTCACTTTCGATATCGCGGATGCGGCGGGGTGTCGCCTCCAGCGAAGCCCGGAGCTGGCGGATCTCTCCATCGAGCTGCTGCAGGCGAATCAGGTTCTCGATCGTTGGATCCATCACAATGCGTGGAGTCTAACTCATTTTGGACGGGGACACATGGCGGCGGGGCAAGGATCAGGCACCGCCCGATGGCGTTACCCAGCGCCCGCGTCCTCTTTTGCAACTCGCACCTGGCCCGGCACTTCCGGATAATTGAGCTTTGCCGGGCGCCGCAAATTACAATCATGCTATGCACGTCCACGGAGCCCAGAGCCCTCGCACGCAGCGCATCCTGCGGCTGTCGCTCGCGGCCACGCTCCTCTACGTGCTGGTCACCTTTATTGCCGGGCTCCGCGCGCATTCGCTGGCGCTCATCTCGGAAGCCGGCCACAACGTCTCGGACGCGCTGGCTTTGCTGCTCTCCTTCGTGGCGGTGTATTTTCAGGGCCGTCCCGCCTCCGATGCCAAGACCTTCGGCTACCAGCGCGCCGGGGTGCTGGCGGCGTTCCTCAATGCGCTGACCCTGATCGTCATCGCAGCCGGCATCGCGATCGAAGCAGTGCACCGCCTCAGCAGCCCGGTCGCGGTGCAGCCGCGGCTCATGATGATTGTGGCCGCTGCGGGTGTGGTGATGAACGGCGTCATCGCTGCGTTCCTCTTCAGCGGCAGCCGCGACATCAACATCCGCTCTACCTTCATCCACATGCTGGGCGACACGCTGTCGACGGCAGCCGTCATCGTCGGCGGTGCCGCGATCCTGTTTACGCACATGAACTGGATCGATCCCGCGCTGTCGCTGCTGATTGCCGCGCTGATCCTGTGGAGCTCTGTCTCCATCGTGCGCGAGACGCTGAACATCCTGCTGGAAGGCACGCCGCGCGGGCTCTCCGTGCCGGATATCCGCAATTCGCTGGCCACGATCCAGGGCGTCATCGACGTGCATGATTTGCACGTGTGGAGTCTCGGTTCGCAGACACGCGCGCTGGCGACGCATGTCACCATCGACGACATTCCGCCCTCGGAAAGCACCCGCATTCTGGGCGATATCCGCGAGCACCTGTTGAGCCGCTACGGCATTTATCAC
>DASXGY010000487.1:0-2917 GCA_036488835.1 Acidobacteriaceae bacterium | reverse complement strand
ATTCACGCCGCGATCCACCGCCTCGGCCACAATGTTCTTCGACTGCGTCGGGTCTTCATCCATCACCACGATGCCGCCAAAGCCGATTATCGAAAGATTCTCGCCCGTCTTGCCCAGCGGCCGTCGTGCGATCGGTTGTGTTGGGCTGGCGGAAGCGAGCCGCGCACTTGCGGCTGCGGCTGCGGTGAAGGCGCTCTGCTTCAAAAAATCACGACGTTCCATGGCGGGGGACCTCCGAGTCGGGAACTTACAAACAGCTTAACTCCGATCCAGATTCGTTGCAGACCAGGCAGACCGTGCGTCGAACGGCGCTGTGCCATCATCAATCAGCCAGATGCCCACTCACACAATCTCCGTCCGCGGCATTCTCTTCGACATGGATGGCGTGCTCATCAGCTCTACCGGCGCTGATGAGCGCTGCTGGCTGCGCTGGGCCAAACATCACCACATGGAAGGCAGATTCGCACTGCAATCCACTCATGGCCGCCGCGCGCTCGACACGCTGCGTGCGATCCGCCCCGATCTTGATCCCGTCATCGAGCAGCGCCGCCTCGAAGACTACGACGCCGAAGATCACAGCGGCCTCATCATCCTGCCCGGCGTTGAAAAACTCCTCGCCTCGCTGCCCGTCGATCGCTGGACCATCGTCACCTCGGCCACGGTGCGGTTACTCGAAGGCCGCCTCGGCTACGCAAAACTTCCCATGCCGGCAGTGCTCGTCTCCGCGGAGAACGTCGCCAACGGCAAGCCGCACCCCGAGCCCTATCTCACCGGCGCAAAATTGCTCGGTCTCGCACCCGCCGATTGTCTGGTCGTCGAAGACTCACCCGCCGGCGTCGCCTCCGGCAAAGCCGCGGGCTGCCGGGTGCTGGCCGTACTCTCGTCGCACCCGCAATCCGAGCTCACCGCAGCCGATTGGTTCGTCGCCTCGCTCGAACAGGTCACAGCCGTGCCGCAACCGGACGGCACCCTCGCCATTGCTCTCGACAGCTAGATGACCACCGGCTCGCAAGCTGCGAGAAAATCTGCTGTCGGTTCGTCGTAGAGGCATAGAATGCAGCCGTCACCGCGGAGATACCACCATGGGCATCCGGTTCCGGTTCTTCTGTCTCGCCTTTCTCTTACCCGCTGCTGCCGCTTCAGCGCAGACTCAGTCACCTGCCGCTGCTCCTCCGCCGCCGGGCGAGGCGTCGTCCGGCATGCAGGCTGGCTCAAAGACCATGCAAACCTACGACGGCGGCTCGCGCCAGATGCTCGAGAGCATCTTCATACCCCCGCTCGCGCACGCTCCCTTCAGCCTGACCCTCGAAACGGAGTGGACGCGCACCATGGCCAACGGGGGCACCTACACCGTTGGCAACAAGCGTCAGATCATGCGCGACAGCGCCGGCCGCATCTACCAGGAACGATGGTGGCTGGTGCCGAAGGGCGGGAAGATGGAATCGAAGATGAACTTCATCCAGATCTCCGATCCCGCGGCGCATACGCTTTACAACTGTGAGACAGCGACCAAGCATTGCTACCTGCAGGAGTATCGCGCATCGACCGCAGCAAACTATCAGCCTGCAGTCGGAAGGTCAGGAGCGATGGCGGATGGAAGCGGATACGCAACGCATGAGGACCTTGGCGGGAACACCGTCGCAGGTTTTGACACCGTCGGCTACCGCGATACCACCACGCTGAACCCAGGCACCTACGGAAACGATCAGCCCATGGTGTCCATGCGGGAGTTCTGGTACTCCAAACAACTTGGCATCAATCTGCTGTCCATCGTGGACAACCCGCATGTCGGGAAGGAGCGGTTTACGGCAACCGATGTCAATGTTTCCGAGCCGCAGCCGCGCTACTTCGCCATCCCGGAGGGCTATACCGTCATCGACCAGCGCGAAACAGGGCCGCCGGTACGCTAGCCGCATCTTTACTGTTTACTGTAGGCATATACGAGAGCGCGGCCATCCGCGTTGAGCGCCGCTCACTCGAAGCGGTACAGCGTCACCTTCTCCGTCCGCAGCGCACGCGGATCGAAACGCCAATACTCCCCCTGGTCGTTCTCATCGCCATTCAGCCGCCGCCCGGCAATCCACTTCCCGTTCTCAAAGCGCCCTTCGTCAATCGTGCCAATCCCCACCCGCTTCGCTCCCGAATCGCGCGGCGTAAACTTCACGCGGAAGCCCTTGCCTAGCCCAAGAAACGCATCCGGCCCTGTCGCCAGGATCATGCCGTAGCCATCCCCCGCGCGATTGCCGAAGATCTCATCCAGGCTCACCTCGACTTCATATCCCTGCATCACGAACACCACCTCGGGCCGCGATTTATCCAGCACAAAGCCATGCACGTCGCCCTTGCTCTGCGCCTCCAGCAGCATCGGTGCGACAGAAGCAATCGCTTCATAACTCATCCGCAGAGCATCCTCGCCGCTCTTTTCTTTCTCCGCCATGTCGCCCGTCGCCGGCGTCGCCCAGTTGTCGATGCCGAATGGCGAAAAGCCGATCCCCGCATGCTCGCCCAGGATATAGAAGACACTCTCCGCGCCTGCCTCACCGTCGCGCGTCTCCGGCAGAAACAGCGGATTGTCCGCGCGATGATAGCGCCGCGCCCAGCCATAGACATCCGGCGAATACAAATCCGGCGCATACAGATCGATCCCGCTTCCCGCCGCCTTCCACACGTCGATCACACGCGGCTGCGGGCCGCCGCTGGGATAGTTGCCGGGAATCGCTTCCTCGCCGCCCAGCCACGTGTTCACATACATCGGCAGGCCGTACACGGCCTTCCCCTTAGCCGCCACCGCCTGCACATATTTCGCGTAGTGCCACGCCATGAAGATCTCATCCGCGCGCGGCGAATCGCCAAAGACCTCTGTCCACGTGCCGCTCGTCTTTGCGCCATGTTCCTCCCACAACGAGCGCAGCTCAGG
>DASXGY010000456.1:0-13176 GCA_036488835.1 Acidobacteriaceae bacterium | reverse complement strand
GATATCTCACCAATGCGGAAACCGAAATACACCGCCTGAACGATCATCTGGTTATCGAACACAAAGTCATCGGAGCAGCTCAACAACGGAAGCCGCTCGACGACCGCGCGGCTCCAGGCGCGATAGCCGGTGTGGTATTCGGATAATTTCTGGCCAATCAGCAGGTTTTGTATCAAGGTCAAAAAACGATTGGATATGTACTTGTAAAGCGGCATACCGCCTTTCAGAGCACCGTTGCCCAGAATGCGCGAGGCCAGCACGCAATCGTATTGGTCGTAGGCAATCATCGAGGCCATGGCGGTGACCAGTAGCGGCGTGTACTGATAATCGGGATGCAGCATAACGACGATATCCGCGCCACGGGATAACGCTGCTTCGTAGCACGTCTTCTGATTGCCGCCGTAGCCCCGGTTCTTATCGTGCCGGATCACATGGAGACCAAGCTTGCGAGCAAGCTCCGCAGTGTTATCCCAGCTCGCGTCATCGGTCAGGATGACATCGTCCACGATGTCACGCGGAATCTCTTCCACCGTTCGTTCGATGGTCTTCTCAGCGTTGTATGCCGGAAGGACGACCGTGATCTTGCGGTTGTTGAGCATGGGAATGGACGACTAGCTCCGAAGCACTTCCGAGGATACGAGGATACAAGGATTCGCCGCGGGTGAGCGGGCAAATCGCCTGTTCAGCGGAACACTTGCCCATCTCACTGGACCATGACGAACGAGCTACCGGGTGCCGTCTATCGCAGCCTCTGCATGACGTCGTCCAGCACCGATTTCGGAGGCCGCACACGAGATTCCGGCAACGTGCTAAGCGGCTCGTCGACCAGATTCAGCAAGTCGGTAAAGCTGGGCTTCTGCGTATCCACGTAGAAAACGCCGGTGAGTATCTCGCCTTTCTGCTGCGCCTCCATCAGCGACCGGACAGCAAGAATGCGATCGGTGGGATTGTAATCGTCATGCAGTTTACGAAGGCGCAGGTGTGAGCCGTCGTGCATTTCGACGTCGTAGGTCGAGCCCGCGTCGTAGTCCACGGTGATGTCCTCGAAGTGAGGCACGAAGCCAACTTCGGAGATGGCCTCCTCATGCTCCTGCATGTACTTGTAGCTCTTGGTCGAGCCCTCATGGTCGTTGAAGGTAACGCAGGGCGAGATCACATCCAGCAGCACCGTGCCCTTATGGGCAATGGCCGCCTTCATCATGGCCAGAAGCTGTCGTTTGTCGCCGGAAAAGGAGCGTCCGATAAATGTTGCGCCCAGCTCGATGGCCAACGTGCAGGTGTCGATCGGCGGCAGATCGTTGATGACGCCGGTTTTCAATTTAGACCCGATATCGGCGGTGGCGGAGAACTGGCCCTTGGTCAGGCCGTACACGCCGTTGTTCTCAATGACGTAGATCATCGGCAGATTGCGCCGCAGCAGGTGCACGAACTGCCCCATGCCGATGGAGACCGTGTCCCCGTCGCCCGAAACACCGATAGCCTTCATCGTGTGATTGCCCAGCAGCGCGCCGGTGGCTACCGCAGGCATGCGGCCGTGCACGCTGTTGAAGCCGAACGAGCGGCTCATGAAGAAGGCCGGACTCTTCGACGAGCAGCCGATGCCGGAGAGTTTCATCACGCGTTCCGGCTGCAGCCCCATCTCGTAAAACGCGTCGATAATGCGTTCGGAGATGGCATTGTGTCCGCAGCCGGCGCACAGGTTGGTCTTGCCGCCGCGATATTCAATAATCGGCAGACCGAGCCGGTTGGTCTTTGGTGCTGGCTTCGGTGCCGGAGCGGTAGGTGTAGTGGCCATCGTTAGATCCCTTCCTGCATCAGCAGTTCGTCGGTCACGCTGCGCGCATCGATCGGCAGGCCGTTGTAATGCCGCACACTGCGCAGTTTCGTTGCATCCTCAGGCGGCAGGTCGAGCTTGAGCAGGCTCAGCATCTGTGCATCGCGGTTCTGCTCGATGACGTAGATACGATCGTGCGCTGCGACGAACTCATGAATCTCGCGTGTGAACGGATAGGCGCGGATGCGGAGATAGTCAGTTTCGAGCTTGTACTCGGCCTTGAGTTGCTCCCGGCTCTCTGTCACGGCGAAGTCGGTGGTGCCGTACGCGATGAGCCCAATCTTCGATGTGCCGTTCGCCACTGTAACCGGCGTGGGCGCCATTTTGCGGGCGGTATCGAACTTACGCGCCAGCCGCTCCATTACCTGCTGGTACTCGTCTGGCCTTTCGGTATACAGAGCTCGCTCATTGTGACCGCTGCCGCGGGTGAAGAACGCAGCCTGCGGATGATCGGTGCCGGGTAGCGTGCGGTAGCCAACGCCGTCGCCATCCACATCCTTGTAACGTGCGAAGCCGCCAAGACGCGTCAGATCGTCCGCGCTCAGCACTTTACCGCGTTGCATCGGCTTCTCCGGATAGTTGAAGGGCTCGGTCATCCAGTTATTCATGCCGAGATCGAGATCGGAGAGCACGAAGATGGGCGTCTGCAGTTGTTCGGCAAGGTCGAATGCTTCGATACTCATGTCGAAGCATTCCTTCACCGAGCCGGGCAGAAGCATGACGTGGCGGGTGTCGCCATGCGAGAGATACGCAACCGAGAGAATGTCGCCTTGCGCGGTCCGCGTCGGCATTCCGGTGGAAGGGCCAACCCGCTGGATGTCAAAGATGACTGCCGGAATCTCCGCGAAGTAGCCTAAACCGGCGAACTCCGACATAAGCGAGATCCCAGGACCGGAGGTGGCCGTCATGGAACGTGCACCGGTCCACGCCGCACCAAGCACCATGCCCACGGCAGCAAGTTCGTCTTCTGCCTGTACCACCGCGAAGGTCGCTTTGCCGCTGGGCTCGACACGATACTTCTTCAGCAAGTCGATCAGATTTTCGATCACCGATGACGACGGCGTGATGGGATACCAGGTCACGACAGTGACACCGGCAAACATACAGCCGAGCGCCGCAGCGGCGTTGCCCTCGATGATGATCTTGCCTTCATTCGCGTGCATACGCTCCACGCGGAAGGGATCCTGCTTAATCAGCGAGGTTTTCGCGTAGTCGTATCCCGCCTGCACCGCAGCCCAGTTCAAGTCGGCAGCCTTCTGCTTTTTGGCAAACTGGCGGCGCAGCGCCGCCTCGACAGTCGCTAGATCCATATCCAAAATCTGCGCCACCACCCCGACATACACCATGTTCTTGACCAGCTTGCGCAGCTTGGCTTCGGGGCAGACGGCCGCAGTGATCTTGTCGAAGGGCACCGGATAGCAGACCACGTCGTCGCGATACTGTTTCAGGTTTGCGCTCTCGTCATAGATCGCAATCCCACCGGCGGGCAGCGAGAGCATGTCAGCCTTCGCCGTTTCGGCGTTCATCGCGACCAGGATGTCGATCTCTTTTTTGCGGGCGACATACCCGTGCTTGCTGGCGCGGATGGTGTACCAAGTAGGCAGACCCGCGATGTTGGAGGGAAAGAGATTCTTGCCGCTGATGGGAATACCCATCGCAAAGATACTTTTAAGCAGGACACTGTTTGCCGACTGCGAACCGGAGCCATTCACGGTGGCTACCTGAATGCTGAAGTCGTTGACTATCTCGCCGGAGTGCCCGGCTGCAGCGCGTGGCTGCTCTGCTTTCAGGGCCACATCACCTGTTGCCATCGAGCGAATTCCCTTCTAGAACGCCAGATTCGGGTGGGGTCGGAGCGTGCATCTACGAGGACGCCAGGAGTGGGTGCCACGCCACCGCCGCCATCTTCTAAGTATAGGACAGCGTTGTCCGACCGGCTCACCCGGCAGGGTTAACTGCGCTGGCTCAAGGCTGAGTGGGTGCTGCACAACGCTGAACGGTGCGACGCCGAAATGTCAGGGAGCCGCGTCGCGTCAGTGCCGAATGTCGGCCAGCAGACGATCGGCCTGATCCCGCTCGGCTGCCGTCAGCGGCAGCAACGGCAGACGCGGCGAGCCGCCGTAGTAGCCATTCAGATCACACCCGTACTTCACGCCCGGGACACCCATGCATCCGCAGACCGCATCCGCTGCCTCAAGGATCCGCTGCTGTTTCTCTTGTGCCAGGGTCGCGTCGCGGTCCTTCCAGGCCATGTAGATCTCCGCGCACGCCTGCGGCGCGAAAGAGGCCATCGCCAGCACGCCGCCGACAGCGCCCGCCGCGAGCGACCGCAGCAACGTCTGCGCCGACCCGCAAAGTACCTGAAAGCCCACTTCGCGCGTGCGGATTTTGAACGCCGGCGGAGGAGGTGCGGCATAACCAACGCCCGCCATGATGGCCTCGGCCGGCATCAACGCCGCGGCCAGGCCAGCGGCCTCCGCCTGCGCATTCAACATGCGGTTGGTAACGGGGGCGAAAGTTGCCGTCACCGCCACGTTGCGGCGAGGCGCTGACGCTGTTGCGGCAACGATAGCCGCAATCCGCTCCGGCTTGCCGCTAGAATCCTTGACGCCGCAGATGTTCGGATGTCCGGAAAGTTCAACGATGACTTCTACGGGCAGTTCGTAAGCTGTATACGCGGGAATGTTGTAGAGCAGGACAGGCAAAGATGATGCGTCCGCGACCATCCGGTAATAGTTCAGCATCTCTACCGGTTTCATTTGAGGACGGAAAAAGTGCGGCGTACGAACCAGCGCCACGTCATAGTCGAGCGATGCGGCATGCTCAATCCGCTTCAGCGTTTCAATCAGGCTCTCGTGGCCAACGCCGGCGATCAGCACGCGATCGTCAGCGGCGGCATCCCGAGCAACGCGCAGCGCCTCGCGCGTCTCTTCATCGTTCAGCATCACTGCTTCGCCGGTTGAGCCCAAGACGACGACACCGGCGAGTGGCGCACGGCAATAGCGCTCGACATTGCGCTCCATGTGGTGCCACTGTGGACGGCCGTCGGGCTGAAACGGCGTCGGGATGGCAGCGAAGACTCCCTCAAGCAGCATTGCTGTTCCTTTATCGCGTTGCCAGCACATGCGCCGCGTGCAGTTGCTGCAGCGCGTCTACATGGATGGTTTCCCGCTGCAGGGCGGCGATGCCTTCCGCCGCAGCGCGCGCTGCCGCCATGGTCGTGATAGTCGGAAGGCGCTGCTGCACGGCCGCCCGACGGATCGCCTTCTCATCGAAAAACGTGTCCTGCCCCTGCGGCGTGTTGATGATGAGGTGGATTGCGTCGCCCTTGATGAGGTCGACGATGTTCGGCCGTCCTTCCTTCACCTTGTAGACCCGCTCAACGGCGAGGCCGGCGCGCTCCAGCACATCGGCTGTACCGTGCGTGGCTACCAGCCGGAATCCGAGATGCACATACTCGCGTGCCAGTGAAACCAGGCCGTCCTTGTCACGATCGTTCACGCTGAAAAAAACCGTCCCCCGCAATGGCAGCCGCTGACCAGCGGAGAGTTGGGCCTTGGCGAAGGCCTCGCCGAAGTTATCGGCAACGCCCATCACCTCGCCGGTCGAGCGCATCTCCGGACCAAGCACGGTATCTACGCCGGGGAACTTATTCCAGGGGAAGACCGGCGACTTCACGTAAAAGTACGTGCCGGTATCGAGGTCCTGCGCATCGCGCACCTGCTCCGGCAGAAGCTCCGCGAGTGTGCGGCCAGTCATGATGCGCGACGCGATCTTCGCTAGCGGCACGCCGGTCGCTTTGGAGACGTATGGCACGGTGCGCGAGGCGCGCGGGTTCACCTCAATGACGAAGACGCGGTCACGCTCACCCTTCTGCCTGCTGCGTTGGATGGCGAACTGCAGGTTCACCAGTCCGCGCACATTGAGTGCAAGCGCAAGCTGCCGCGTGTAGTCGCGAAGCGTCGCACACGTCTCCGGAGCAAGGTCGACGGCGGGCAGCACGCAGGACGAATCCCCGGAGTGGATGCCAGCCTCTTCGATGTGCTGCATGATGCCGGCGATGATGACGTCCTTGCCATCGCAGAGCGCGTCGACGTCCACTTCAACCGCGGCTTCGAGGAAGTGATCGATCAGCACCGGCCGTGCCTGCGAGTATTCGACTGCCTCGGCCATGTATCGCCGGACAGCAGCATCGTCATACGCGATCACCATGGCGCGGCCGCCCAGCACATAGCTGGGACGCACCAGTACCGGATAGCCGACGCGCTCTGCGCCGGCGAGCGCCTCGTCAATGCTGGTGGCCATCGCGCCCGGCGGCTGCGGGATCTTCAGCCGCTCCAGCAGCGCGCCAAATTGTTTGCGGTCCTCAGCCAGGTCAATCGACTCCGGCGACGTGCCGAGAATCTTTACTCCAGCTTTCTTCAGCGGCAACGCAAGATTGAGCGGCGTCTGCCCGCCAAACTGCACGATCATGCCTACATCTGCGCCGCCCGCGCTCTCGCGCTCGTAAATCGCGAGGACATCTTCGAGCGTGAGTGGCTCGAAGTAGAGTCGGTCGCTGGTGTCGTAGTCCGTGGAGACGGTCTCCGGATTGCAGTTCACCATCACCGTTTCGTAGTCATCTTCCTTCAGCGCGAAGGCGGCATGGCAGCAGCAGTAATCGAACTCGATCCCCTGCCCAATGCGGTTGGGGCCGGAGCCGAGAATGATGACCTTGCGCCGCGAGGTGGGTGGCGCCTCGTCTTCTTCGTCATAGGTCGAATAGAGATACGGAGTCTCACTCTCAAACTCAGCCGCGCAGGTATCCACGAGCTTGAAGACAGGTTTGACGCCATGGCGGTACCGCAACTCGCGCACCTCGTCGGCGCCGGTGCCTGCGTCCAGGTGCCAGACTTCGGCAATGCGCGCATCCGAGATGCCCATGCGTTTGGCCTTGCGCAAGACGCTCGGGGTTACTGTATCGAGCTTGGTAGTGCCGAGCAGGCCGATAGTGTCTGTGATCTCTTTGAGCTGGTAGAGAAACCAGGGGTCCATCGCAGTAATGCGGGCGACCTCACGCACCGTCATGCCAGTGCGGAAAGCATATCGGATGTAATCCAGGCGTTGCGGCTGCGGAGTCACCAGGCGCTGCATCAGGCGGCGCGGCTCGATGGTTTCCGAGCCAACACGCTTGCCCGTTTCGAGAGAGCGGAGCGCCTTCATCATCGCTTCCTTGAAGGTGCGGCCAATCGCCATCACCTCGCCGACCGACTTCATCTGCGGCCCCAGCGTTTCGTCCGCACCAGGAAACTTCTCAAACTGCCACTTCGGTACCTTGACGACAACGTAATCGATGGTCGGCTCAAAGCAGGCCGGCGTCTTGCGCGTGATGTCGTTGGGGATTTCGTCAAGTGTGTAACCGACAGCAAGCTTTGCCGCGATCTTCGCAATCGGAAAACCTGTGGCCTTCGAGGCGAGCGCCGATGAGCGCGAGACGCGCGGATTCATCTCGATGATGGTCATGCGGCCGGTCTGCGGATGGATCGCGAACTGCACATTCGATCCACCGGTTTCGACGCCAATCTCGCGGATGACTCGCATTGCCGCGTCACGCATCCTTTGATACTCGCGGTCGGTAAGCGTCTGGGCCGGCGCCACTGTGATGGAGTCGCCGGTGTGAACGCCCATTGGGTCCATATTCTCAATGGAGCAGATGATGATGACGTTGTCGGCCAAGTCGCGCATCACCTCCAGCTCAAACTCCTTCCAGCCGAGCACCGATTCTTCGATCAGGCACTCGTGTACGGGCGAGAGATCGAGGCCACGCGAGAGGATCTCCATCAACTCTTCGCGGTTGTAGGCGATGCCGCCGCCCGAGCCGCCAAGCGTGAAGGATGGACGGATCACGACCGGAAAGCCGATCTTCGATGAGAAATCCATGCCGTCGCGCAGGTTGTTCACCAGCGAGGAGCGCGGCATGTCCAGTCCGATCTTCTGCATCGCATCTTTGAAGAGCAGGCGGTCCTCGGCTTTCTTGATGGCGTCGAGCTTGGCCCCAATGAGCTCGACGTCGTATTTCTCCAGAATGCCGGCATCCGCCAGATCGACCGCAAGGTTCAAGGCGGTCTGTCCGCCAACCGTTGGCAGCAGGGCGAATTTGCCTTTGCGCCTGCCGTCGATGCCGGTCATCATCGCCGCTTCCAGTCGGATGATCTCTTCCACATACTCACGTGTCAGCGGCTCGATGTAGGTGCGATCGGCCAACTCGGGATCGGTCATGATGGTGGCCGGATTGGAATTGACCAGCACGACTTCGTAGCCGTCCGCGCGCAGCGCCTTCACTGCCTGGGTACCGGAATAATCGAACTCCGCCGACTGGCCAATCACGATGGGACCGGAGCCGATCACCAGGACTTTCTGGATGTCATTTCTGCGTGGCATCTATCTCTCTTACTCTCTTACTGCCCCTGCTTGCCGACGAGGCCGGCGAAATCAAAATCGTTCCATGCGTGATACACGCGCTCACCTGCGATGAAGTCCTGATCCTCGGGAGTCAGATGCGGGCGGCCCATCGGATGTCCCTGCCGGTCGGTGAAACGGCCCGAGCCTTGAAGGTTCTTCTGGTGCCCAGCGGTTGTCAGCGTATGAATGTAGATCCAGCGCTGATCGGGCTCCGAGTCGCCCGGCGTGTATTGGCTCTCCGAGCGGATGACCTTGCCGCTGGTATCCAGGCAGGCAACGACATCGCGATTGAATTCGCCGTCGTGGTTCCACTGATACACGGCACGCGGAAGGTCTTTGAGCTTCCAAACCATCGCGATCCCTTCTATATCGCCCTCACGCTCGCGAAGCTGTTCGCGCAAGTCGTCCGTAATGTACCAGCCTCCACGGGCATAGAGCTCGGTCGGACGTGGCGGCGCGGCGGTGAGACACCGCGATACATAACTCATCGCCGCTCTGTCCGGCGGCCCATATCGTAGACCGGTGCCGGAGCCGGATACTTGTGCCACCGCCAAAGTCGAGGCGCCTGCCGCCAGCAAAGCCGCCGCTGCACCCGCCAGCAGGCAATACAGGCGCACATTCACCGCTTCAACTCCTCCATCATCTTGCGGAAGTCGCGAAAGAGGTAATGAGAGTCATGCGGGCCGGGGCTGGCTTCCGGATGGTACTGCACGCTGAAGAGCGGCAGCGAACGATGCCGCAAGCCTTCCAGGGTATTGTCGTTCAGATCCACGTGGGTCAGGTCGACTTCGCTCTGCTGGAGCGAATCGGGATCAATCGCGAAGTTATGGTTATGCGCAGTGATTTCGATCTTCCCAGTATCCTTCTGCTGCACGGGATGATTGCCACCGTGATGGCCGAACTTCAGCTTGTAGCTCTTGCCCCCAAGCGCGAGGCCGATGAGTTGATGGCCCAGGCAGATACCGAAGATCGGCTTCTTCCCTGCAAGTCGGCGGATATTCTCCTGTGCATAGTGGAGGGGCTCAGGATCGCCGGGACCGTTCGAAAGAAAGATGCCGTCCGGCTTGAGCGCTAGTACGTCCTCGGCTGAAGTCTGCGCAGGGACCACGGTAACGCGTGCCCCTTCGCGTGTCAGCATGCGTAGAATGTTGTGCTTGATGCCGTAGTCATAAGCCACCACATGAAGGTTCTCTGCCGGTACGTCCGCCATTAGCCCAGGAACATCATTGCCCGCATGCTCGCGGTCCCAGGAGTATGACTCCTTGGTGGAGACGACGCTTGCCAGGTCGCAACCGTCCATCCTAGGCTGCGCCTTTGCCCTGGCCACTAAAGCATCGGTGCTCGTCTCTTTCGTCGAGATGACGCCGCGCATCGCGCCGTATGTGCGCAGATGCCGCACCAGAGCGCGGGTGTCGATCTCGGCGATGACCGGCACGCCGTGGCGCTCCAGGTATTCATCCGCAACCTGCTCCGAGCGCCAGTTCGAGCTGACCGGGGAAAACTCCCGCGTCACAAGGCCTTCGATGTATGGTTTCTGCGCCTCGGCATCGGCGGCATTGGTGCCGTAGTTGCCGATCTGAGGATTCGTCAGGACTACGATCTGGCCGGCGTAGGAAGGATCGGTGAATATCTCCTGGTAGCCCGTCAGAGATGTGTTGAAAACTACTTCGCCTGCGCGCTCACCGCCCGCGCCGTGGCTCTCACCGCGGAAGATGCGCCCGTCTTCGAGCGCAAGGATGGCCTGCATCGCTGCTCCATAGCGTGGATTCAATCGATTTTAGCAGGTTTCGGAGCCGCCGTCCGGATGAACGCACTCCCCCGTGCGCTCTGTGCCGGGGCCTCCGATGGATGCCGCTCGTGCATGATCGCTGGTCTGGTCGAAAACTCTGCACGATGGCGGCGCGCAGTGATGGTGCAGAGATGCTATTCGACGACGTGCATTGTTTCGGTTGGCCAGTAGACAAACGCTGCCTTGCCGTAGATGAAGCTGCGATCCACGGGACCGAAGTCGCGGCTGTCGCTCGATATGGAGCGATGGTCGCCCATCACGTAGTAACAGTGCGGCGGCAGCATGACAGGTGATACAGACCGCATGTCGCGAAAACGCTGCGGCACATATGGTTCCGGAATGCGCTTGCCGTTCACGTAGACGCGTCCCTCGTCGACCTCCAGACGGTCGCCAGGCAGCGCGATGACACGCTTGATGTAGCTCTTCGAGGGATCGCGCGGATAGTAGAAGACGACGACATCGCCACGGCTGATGTCTTCAAAATGATAGACGAATTTGTTGATGAAGATGCGGTCCTGGTCATGCAGGCGTGGCAGCATGCTGGTGCCTTCGACACGCACCGGCTGGTAGAGAAAGGTGATGACGAAGAATGCCACAGCGAGCGAGACGAGAATGTCGCGCGTCCAGACGACCACGGCGCGGCTGCGCTTGCGGCGCGCCGCTATGTCGAGCGGATGCGGTCCCAGCGAATGGTCTTCCTGATTCTCCATCAATTGCAACCAAGGCTACCGGAGGGACAGACGATGTGCGCAGGCTTCGCGAGTGGCTGCGGCTGCCCTCCACTAGGAATGTACTGCGGATTGCCGCGCGCGTCACTAATGCCGTCCAGTTGCGCGGCTTGCAACTCCAGCGGACGCTGCATCACCATCTCCAGGCTGGTGCCCTCCGGTATGACGATCTCGTCACCGCGGGTGAGCAGCGTATAGATCAATGCACCGGCCACCCCGCCAAGACCGCCGATCGCCGCTCCCGTCCCCGGGCTTCCGCTGGCCGCACCTCCGATGACACCGCCCGTGGCGCCGATCACTCCCCCTTTGGCGATGTTGCCGGCGTCCTTGCCCTTGTTACTGGCCTGTTCGATAGTGCCTTCGTTGCCCTTGACCGAGGGTCCCCCGGAGCCGGGCAGATTGTTCACCATCCCAGGAATGGCGACGACCTGTCCGTTGGGAAAGATCATGGTGGTAAAGTGCATCAGCAGCTTGGCGCGTCCCTTGATGCGGCCGGGCCGTTCCACCTTGTCCACCACGCCCTGCACGTAGACGCCGGACGGGATCAGAACGTGGGACCCGACAATCACCGGGAAGGTCGAAACCAGGTAAACCCCATCGCCGGGGCGGGCGGTCTTGGTGTTGACGCCGCTCTTCAGCGACAGAAGGACCTTGGTTCCAGCCGGAACGGTGTATGTCTTGCCGTTCAGCGCGGTTTCGGCCGCGGCCGAGCCGCCTGAAGTCGGAAAATCAGAGTGCTGCGGAGGCGCCGCGGGTCTGGACGGAGTCTGTTGTGCCGTCAACGCAGCGGGAGCAACGAGCGCGCTGCAAATCAGCCACACGGCGACTTTGGTTGGCGTCATCAAATCTTCTACCTATCCTCGTTTATAGACGGAGCCGGAAGATCATGGATAGCGATTTCCGGACGACGGTAACTCGCGTGGCATGGCAACATCGTTACGAAAGAGAAGCCAGCCCACGGTTATTTGCCGGTTAAGGAGTCGGAATTGGCTCAACAGATAAGATGCGCATTTCCGGTTACGACAGCCCTGCTGGAAAAGGCCGTCCGCGATCGCGTCTTCCCCGGATGCGCATTCGCCGTCCTCGACATAGGGAACGGCGAGACTATTGAACAGGCCGCGTACGCCATCGGACGCTTCACCTACGAGTCGGACTCGGCGCGCATCGAGCCGGGCACCATCTTCGATCTTGCCAGCCTCACCAAGGTGCTTGCAACCACGGCTGCTATCATGCGGCTTCACGATCGTGGACAACTTGCGCTCGACGCTTCTTTGGCCGAGTGGCTGCCCGAGTTCGCAGACGCCGACGGATCCGACACTCGCCGGTCGCGCATCACGCCGCGCATGCTGTTGGATCACTCTTCGGGTCTGCCCGGCTACGCTCGTCTTTTCGAGTCGGCAAACGATCGCCTTGCGATGATCGGCGCATCTTTTCGCCAGCCTCTCACCGCCGATCCAGGCACGCGCGCTGAGTATTCGGATATCGGATTCATGATTCTCGGATACTTGGTCGAGAAGATTGCAGGCGAGCGGCTCGACTCCTTCTGCCAGCGCGAGATCTTCACACCGCTAGGCATGAGCACGGCTCGTTTCTGCCCAGAGCAGAAACTGCGCACATCGATCCCGCCTACGGAGGAAGATCGCAACTTCCGGCATCGCATCATCCAGGGTGAAGTGCATGATGAAAACGCTTGCGTGATGGGCGGGGTCGCTGGACATGCTGGTCTTTTCTCCAATGCCGTGGATGCTCTGCGCTTCGCCAGATGCATCCTGGCGAACGGCGTGACAGCGTCCGGTACGCAACTGTTCGCCGCGCAAACGGTCGCGCACTTCGCCGAGGCCGCACAGCAACCGCCCGGTACATCGCGCGCGCTCGGCTGGGACACGCCGTCCGTGCCGTCCTCTTCAGGAAGTCTTTTTTCACGGCGCTCGATTGGCCATCTCGGATTCACCGGGACCTCTCTCTGGATCGATCTCGATGCAGGCATCGCCATCACCCTGCTGACAAACCGCACGTGGCCGGATCGCTCCAGTCAAGCAATTCGCGAGCTGCGTCCGCGCTTCCACGACGCTCTCCGCCGCGAGCTTGCCGCCGATCACAAAAACTGATCGCGCCATGTGAGCGTTCTTCGAGTCACAATTCCAGTAACCTGGCGGCGCATTTTCTTCGATACGCGTTTTTGACAGGGGCGGTAAAATGGAAGTAGAGACGTTTCCGACACGAACATGGCTACCTTGACCCCCGCAACCCGCATGAGCAATACCGTAGAGGACGAGGCAATCCAGACTCCCACGGAGCATGAGCTGCACGAACTGACGACGGAGAGTGTGAACTCTGCGTCGCATGGGTTCGACACCAAATCAGCGCTCGAGATCGCACGCATC
>DASXGY010000421.1:0-5224 GCA_036488835.1 Acidobacteriaceae bacterium | reverse complement strand
TCCCATACACAACTCGAAGGCAAGCGTAAGCCAGCTCCCCATTTTCAAAATCGCGGGATACTGCACCCAACCCGGTATAGGAAATCGTGCGATCGATGGAAGATGGATTACGTAATAGAGCGCGGTCCCATGCGGCCACGTATTTCCCTTCATCTTCCACCAGAAAGAGCAGAAATACAGCAACGCTAGTTGGTACTGGATCATGCGTTGCGCCCATGGAGCTCGTGGCTGAATCGCAGCGTCCTCCCGCCCGCGACGAACGCGTATCAGGCGATCCAGAGAAAGAGCCGCTCCCGCCGGGGCAAACATAAGAAAGAAGCCCGCGATGCGCAGGAACGCATCGCCGCCGTGCGTGATCAAGGGATCTCTCTGCTGTATGGACGCTAGGCAGAGGAATACCACCACACTGCTGACACGCGTCCACATCCCCGCTGTAAGCAGCACAGCGAAGCCTAGAAAAATCCAGAAAAAAGCTGCGATCCAGTGATCATCTGGCGGCATGACGGCAAACAAGTTCAACCGGACGCCAGGCTCGATCCTCGTCATGGCCTCCTGCGAGACCCAGCCATGGACACCAAACCAATCGAGCCAGTCCCCGTGCAGCAGGATCACGGTTGCGGCAACGCAAAGACCATAAAAAATGCGGAACAGTGCAATCGGAACAGGAGACTCCGGAGTGAAAAAGAAATGCTCCCAAGCCTTCTTTAGTCTTCGCAGGCTCACCGGAGGTCTCCCGGTTCGAGATAGCCCTCATAGAAAACATTTGGCTCCGGGACCGGAGGAGAGGACTCGTCCGTCCCTGGCTTGATATCAGCCCGGAACTCAATCAACACAACCTTGTCTGGTGGATCGATTGGATTGTTGAACAGCCGCGCGACATGAGCTGCAACGCCTGGCCACAGAGCCTCATTCTTCTGGTCTGGGAGCATCTCGGCAAACTTTCGATATCTCTCCTTGGGATACCGCTCCCGAAAGCTAAGCTCTTCCATCCGAGGAAAGGTCCACACCTTCATATGGCGATCTTGTGTAAAGACAACGGCCTTGATATAGGCATCGATCGACTTGGGATTGGGCGCAAACATATCCCACGATTGGTAGAGACCAGTCCAGAGCATGTAGGGACGGATGATCTCTCTTAGCTCCCTCACAGCCAAAAAATTCACCGGCACCGCCCAGCACGTGATTGCAATGAGGTGAAACAGTATGAAGATACTGACCGCCGTATGCGGAACACGGTGGTCAGCCGAGTGCTTCTCGAAGCTGCGTCCTTTCATTCGCTGACGATTCGTAGTCATCTTCATCGGGCTATCTTAAATTCTGTTCACAGTCGTGACGAAGAGGAAGCCCTCTTCGTTCGAACAATTCGCCCCCATCCGAATACGACTGGATGGTCCTCAACAACTCGTCCCGGCGCCGGCGTTAACATCAAGCGAGGGAGCACTGACGTGGAACCCATTGAAGACCTCCTCGCCCTGGCCGAAACCGCACACGGCCACCTCTGCGCCGGCCAGATTCTCGGCGTCCGGATGGCCATGCTTGGCTGCCGGCGATTGGGCATCGACGAGCCCCGCGGCCGCGACCGCAAGCGCCTGGTCACCTTCGTCGAAATCGATCGTTGCGCCACCGACGCCATCGGCGTGGTCACCGGCTGCCGCCTCGGCAAGCGCGCGCTCAAGTTCCGCGACTGGGGCAAGATGGCCGCGACCTTCATCGACATCCCGAGCGACCGCGCCATCCGCATCGCGGCCCGCGAGTCCTCCAAAGAGCTCGCCCGCGCTCTGCACCCCGAAATCGAAAACAAGAACCAGCAGCAGATGCTCGCCTATCGCGAGTTCTCCGATGCCGAGCTTTTCAGCGAAGAGTGGGTCCGCGTCACCCTGCCGGCGAAAGAGTTCCCCGGCTACAAAGGCGATCGCCTCGTCTGCGCAAAGTGTGGCGAAGGCATCAACTACGACCGCTTCGTCGAGCGAGGCGGCCAGCGCCTCTGCCAAGCGTGCGCGAATCCTGACGAGCGTTACTACCAGCCACTCGGCGAGTAGCGGGATTTCCAGCGCACCCGGTTTTCCAACTTCGCCGTCCCACGAAATAAGTCCTTCGTCACAAAGCCGAGCACAATCGACCCTGCCCGCAATAGACTGGCCGCCAGAATCGCGCCGTCTAAATCTCTCCGAGGAAACGACTGCATGAAATCCGTCATTCTCGCGCTCGCGCTGGGCTTTACCCTGAACGCAGGTGCACAGCAACCAAAAGCCGCACCCACATTGCGCTCCATTTTGCTCGATCAACTGCACAGCACGCACGACAAGAGCGACTGGTTCGTCTGCGCCAATGTCGCTGTCGCCAACCTTACGCCGGAGCAGGCAAACTGGAGCGACGGCAAAGGCAACCACTCCGTCGGCCAGCTTACGTATCATCTTCTGTTCTGGAACTCGCGATCGCTCGCCACGTTTCAAGGCCATCCGTTGCCGAATTTCAAAGGCGAGAACACGGAGACCTTCGACAAGTTCGACGCGAAGAGCTGGAATGACACGGTCAACAAGCTCAACCAGGTGATGACCGATCTCGAAAAGGTGGTCGCGAATGCGAGCGACGCGCAGTTGGCCCAGTGGGCGCCGACCATTGCCAACATCGCGACACACAACGCATACCATATCGGCGAAATTGTGATGGTGCGCAAAGAGCAGGGTGTGTGGGATGCCAGCAAGGGCGTGAAGTAAACACTCAAAGCTGGTGCGCTTTCGCGGAGACCAGCAACCCGTTCCGCTCTCTCAACCCCGCGCGTGAGCACCTATCCTTGGACGGCAAGTCCTTCGATGGCGCGCGCCGCACGGAATACTGTGCTTTCGCCGAAGTGGGGTCCCAGCACCTGCGCACCAATCGGCAGCCCTTCGCTCGACACGCCGCAAGGGACCGATATACCACAGATGCCGGCCAGGCTCGCCGTCACCGTGTAGATGTCCGCTAGATACATCGACACCGGATCGTCCGTCTTTTCGCCGATGCGGAAGGCCGGCGTCGGCGCGGTCGGAGTCAAAATCACGTCCACTTTCGCAAACGCCTTCAGAAAATCCTCCGCCAGTACGCGCCGCACTTGCTGCGCCTTACGGTAGTACGCGTCGTAGTAGCCAGCGCTCAACACATACGTGCCCAGCAGGATGCGCCGCTTCACCTCGCGCCCGAAACCGCGCTCGCGCGTCTCGCGGTACATCTCAGAGAGCGTCTCCGCTCCCGGCGCGCGATAGCCGTAGCGCACGCCATCGAAACGCTCCAAGTTCGCGCTCGCCTCCGCCGTCGCCAGCACATAGTAAGTCGGCACCGCATAACGGGTGTGCGGCAGCGATACCGGAATGATGAGGCAGCCCTGCGCCCGCAGCGAGTCGATCGCTTTCTCGACCGCGAGCTTCACCTCCGCGTCCAGGCCCTCGGCGAAGTACTCCGCCGGCACACCGACGCGCAGACCCTCCACCGGCTTCCTGCACTCCGCGACATAATCCAGCACCGGCCGCTCCGACGAGGTCGCATCCAGCGGATCGTGCCCCGCAATCACGCCCAGCACCATCGCCGCATCTTCCACCGTGCGCGCGAACGGTCCGATGCGATCCAGCGAAGACGCAAAGGCGATCAGTCCATAGCGCGACACGCGCCCATAGGTCGGCAGCACCCCCACTACGCCGCAGAATGATGCCGGCTGCCGGATCGAGCCGCCCGTGTCCGTGCCCAGCGTCGCCGCAGCCATCTCCGCCGCCACTGCCGCCGCTGAACCGCCGCTCGACCCACCCGGTACGCGATCGAGAGCCGCAGGATTCCGCACCACACCGTAAGCTGAGTTCTCGTTCGACGAGCCCATCGCGAACTCATCGCAGTTCAGCTTGCCCAATACCACGGCGCCCGCTTCCTTCAGTCGCCGTACCGCCGTTGCGGTATAGGGCGGCGTATAGCCCTCGAGAATCCGTGAGCCCGCGGTGGCCGCCATGCCTTCGATGGCGATCACGTCTTTCACACCGATCGGCACACCCGCGAGCGGGCCCAGCGGATCGCCACGCCGCGCCGCCGCATCCAGATCCTCCGCGGTACGCTGCGCACTCTCACTGGCCACCGAGAGGTACGCGTTGATCTCCGGATTCCGCGCCGCGATCCGTTCCAGATAACCGCTTACCAGCTCCGCAGCCTTCACCTCGCCGGTGATGACGCTCTGCGCCAGCTCGCGCAGCGAAAATGTTGTAGCCGTCACTGTGCCTTCGCCCGTCCTCATCGCCCAATCACCTGCGGAACTTTGAAGAATGCGCCATCGGTCTCCGGCGCCGCCTGCATGACCGGCGCGCGTTCCAGGCAGGGCACCGGCGTATCCTCGCGCAACGGAGTCTCTTCGCCCTCCGCACGAGCTGCATCCGGAATGATTCCCGCGACGATTTCAGACACCTGCGACATCGGGGCGACCTGGGCCACATCGAGCTCGTTCAACTGCGCAATGTAGCCCAGGATGGCGTTCAGATCGCGCCCCATTGCCGGAAGTTCCTCCGGCGTAAGCTCGAGATTCGCGAGCGCCGCCACCCGCAGCACCTGCTCTTCAGAAACTGCCTGGCCTGTGGATGTTGATGTCGTTTCGGTCATGATGAGCGCACACGCAACATGAGGCCCGCCGGGCCTCATGTTTTTGAATTCACATCTTCGAGTATAGAGCGGATCTTCGGAAGCTACGCCGCATGGAACGCACCGGCATCGCGATGGGCGGAATCTGCCCTAAAGGATCGCGCTCGGTTGCGGCGGCTTCGCCTTGCTGCGTACCATGCACACCTGCGCGGTCCGCAACATCAACGCGACGTCGCTGCGGAAAGTAGCGCGTTCCGCGTATGCGAAGTCCAGATTGGTCTTGTAAGGCGTCAGCTTGTACTTGCAGAATGCCTCAATCTGTTCTTCGGGAACCTGCCGCAGCATCTCCTCCTCGCAGCGGAAGACCAGCGTCGCCGCGCCCGTGATGCCCGGGCGGAATGGCATGCTCTGCGCCTGACGATGCTGGTGGTCGGGCAGCTTGGGCCGTGGCCCTACTAGGCTCATGTCCCCGAAGAGCACGTTGACCAGTTGGGGCAGCTCGTCCAACTTGTAGCGGCGAAGAAGGCGCCCCACTGCAGTGACGCGGCGATCGCCGTGCCGGGTGACAGAAAGCCCCTTTGGCTGCGGCTGGGCCTCCATGGTGCGAAACTTGTAAATGGTGAACAGTTGCCCC
>DASXGY010000356.1:0-2916 GCA_036488835.1 Acidobacteriaceae bacterium | reverse complement strand
GATCAGGTCGAGCTCAAGAAAGACTTCGACGATCAGCTTCAGCCAGATCTTCCTCCCGGCATAATGATCCACACGGATCACTTCCTCGGACTCGACCAGGAAGGCGCTAACCTCGTAGTCCGCATGAACGTCGGCGGATCGCTGGGCACCGCTACCGGCAAGCGCATATTTCTGCCGCTCTCCATCTTCGCCGCCGGCGGCCGCGATCCCTTTGCCAGCTCGCATCGCGAAGAGCCGATCGATCTTCAATTCCCCTATCTTGAGAAGGACCAGGTCACACTCCACCTGCCCGCTAGATTTCAGGTGGAGAGTGTTCCCACGGACGCCCGCGTCGACCTGCCGCAAAACGCGGTCTATCTTTCGGTAGCCAAGGCAGCTGGTCAGACCATCACCTACGAACGCAACTTGATCATGGCCAACATCCTCTATACGGCGCAGGAATATGACAAGCTCAAGGGCTTCTTCGATGATGTCAGCAACAAGGACCGCGCGCAGGCGGTCCTGCACTTCGCTGCCACGACGCAGCCGGGCCAGTGACGCACCTGCGCACGCACTGCGCATTCTCATTCCTTGCCGCGTGTCTGGCTGCTGCGTCTCTGGCCGTCGGATTCACGCTGCCTGCGCTGGCCGGCACGCCGCAGCCGCCCGACTGGGTACTGACCGCCGCACATGCCTCCACGCCCGACTATCCCAAGACCGCCATGGCGGTGGTACTCGATGACGAGGAGACTCTCACCGTTGAGCCCGACGGCAAGGCCACGCTCCTGAAGCGCCGCGTCATCAAGATACTTCGCCCGCAGGGCCGCAACTTCGCAAACGTCTTCGTACCCATCAATCGCGACCAGAAGCTGCGCGCGCTGCACGTCTGGAGCATCGCTGCCGACGGCCACCCCTACACCCTGCGCGACAACGAGATCGCCGAGGTTGGCAACGATGAGTACGGCATGCTCTACGTCGACCTTCGCGCCAAGGTCGCCCGTGCGCCTGCCGCCGACCCCGGCGCCGTGATTGCGTATGAGTACGAGCGCACCGAGCGCCCTTATGTGCAGGAACACACTTGGGATTTTCAGGACAGCATCCCCACACTGCACTCCGTCTTTGAGCTGGTCCTGCCGCCGGACTGGCACTACTCTGTGGCCACCCGCAACGCTGTCGCCGACCGAAAGGATGACCCCGGCGTCACCACCAGCCAGCCCGCGCCCGGCCACTACCGCTGGCAGATCGACCGTGTTTCCGGCGTCGACATAGAGGACGTTCCCATGACCCCAGAGTTTGGGTCCATGGCCGGCCGCCTAGTGGTCCGCTACTCGCGCGATCCGCAGCCCACTGGCGAGGATGCGCTCTGGACCGCCATCGGCGACTGGTACACCACCCTGGCATCACCCAGCGCCCGGCCCACTCCGGACCTCAGCGCCAGGGCCAAAGAGCTGGTGGCCGGCCAATCCGACTTCACCGCTAAGATCCAGAGCATCGCCAGTTACATGCAGCGCAACATCCGCTATGTCGGCATCGAGATCGGCATCGGTGGATTGCAGCCGCACACAGCGGATGCCGTCTTCCGCAACCGCTACGGCGACTGCAAGGACAAGGCAACGCTGCTGCGCGCCATGCTGGAGAGTGTGGGCATCCACTCCACCTGGGTCCTGGTCGATAGCCGGCGGGGCTTCGTCGATCCCAAAATCCCCTCAGTGCAGGGCAACCACGCCATTGCCGCCATCGAGATTCCTGCAGGCTACACCAACCCCGTTCTGCAATCGGTTGTCACGGCAAAGAGCGGTAAGCGCTACCTCATTTTCGACCCCACCAATGAATGGATTCCCATCGGCCAGATCCCGCCCAACGAGCAGGGCGGCTACGGCATTCTCACCGAAGGCAATCAGAGTCAGCTCATCGCGCTTCCGGTCATGGCGCCGGCCGCCGATTACGTTGGCCACACCATCCATGCACAGCTCGCTGCAGATGGCTCGCTCGAAGCCACAGTCATCGAGCAGCGTTTCGGCTACGCCGCCGAACGGCCCCGCGTGACCTTCACCGAGGGCAGTCAGCAGCAGCAGCGGGATTACCTGGAGAAGCGCCTTCGTCGTGATCTCGACAGCGTCTCCATTGAGAAAGTGGCCGCGGAACACTCCACTGACCTCAGCCAGCCGCTCGAGCTCGATTACAGCTTCCGCGTCGCGAACTACGCGCGCAGCGCAGGTGATCTATTGCTGGTCCGTCCCCGTATTCTGGGCTCCGATGCCTGGGCTCTGCCGCGTGAATCGCGCGCGTGGCCCATCGACCTCAGTGCCGTCCAGACCCATAGTGACCACTTCGATGTCACTCTGCCGCCTGGCTATGTCGTCGACGAGCTTCCCGAGCCGGTTTCGCTCGACACCGACTTTGCCTCCTACCACAGCGTCGTCACCGCAGATGCTACCGGGCTGCATTATGCCCGCGAATACACCGTGAAGCAGATCCAGCTCGACGCCTCCCGCTACGACGACGTGCGCAAATTCGCGGAACGCGTCGCCTACGACGAAGCCACCAGCGTCGTCCTGAAAAAGAAGTAAGCAACAGAAGCATCCAGCTCTCGGCTCGGCGGAATGAGCCGATTCCCGGCTCCATGCGACGCCGATGGCTGATGCGACGAGGACGAGCTCTGGCAGGACGAAATCGGCGGAGCGTTTCTGCTCCGCCGATGGTCAACGGCGAGTTCACTAAAAGGAAAGGCGTAGCGCAAACTGCATGACCCGCGGATCTCCGGAAAGCGTGGTGATCTGCCCCACTGCACTGCTGGTGATGTTGGCGTTCGGTTGACCGAATTCCGGTGTGTTGGTGATATTGAAGACCTCCCAACGGAATTCGACGTTGGCGGCTTCGCGAATCGGGAACTCCTTCAAGAGCGATGCATCGAAGACGCTGACGCGAGGACCGCGC
>DASXGY010000349.1:0-6307 GCA_036488835.1 Acidobacteriaceae bacterium | reverse complement strand
ACGTTCTCCTGAAAGATGCCCAGGTTGCGGTAGCAAAACAGGTATTCCTTAAAGGACTTCAACTCCAGACAGCGCTCGCGCGGCATGTAGCGGAGTGTGACGATGCCTGCGTCCGGCAGGCCGGTCTTGGGGCAGACCGACGTGAACTCGGGATTGTCGATGACGATCTCGTAGCCGCGAAATTGGTTCTCCCAGGTCTCGATCTCAGGAAAATCCGTGGCAAGCCCCGCGCGTGCGTGTTCATCGGTATATCGCGGCGTGGTGGTCATGCCCATATTGTACCCATGAAGACTCTCCGCATCTTTCTGACTCCAAAGGCGGATGAAGCGCGTCTTATATACTTACCCACGGTTTAGAGAACGAATGGCAGAAACCTCCAATGGCAGAGCGAGACCGCTGATCCTGTGGACGCTCGCCGCAATCCTACTGGTGATTGTCTTCTTCCTGGTGCGCAGGCTCACCCGGGAGGAGTTGCCGCTGCGCGTGGCCCAGGCCACCATGCAGGACCTGATTACCACCGACAGCACCAATGGCAAAGTCGAGCCGCAGCATAACTTCGAGGCGCATGCTCCGGCGCCGGGCACCGTGAAACGCCTTTATGTTCACGCCGGAGAATCCGTTCCGAAGGGAAAGCTTCTCCTGTCGCTGGACGACGCCGATGCCGTCGCACACAGTGTCGGCGCGCTGGCCTCGCTGCGGGGGGCGCAGGCAAACTACCAGGCAACGGAGCAAGGCGGCACGCAGGAGGAGCGGTATTCGCTCGCCGGTGAGCTGGCCACGGCGCAAATGCATCGCGACCAGGCGCAGCATGATCTCGATGCGTTGAGGAAACTTGTCGCCCAGGGGGCAGCGGCGCCCAGCGAGGTCGCGTCGGCGCAACAGAGGCTCGACGCCGCCAACACCTCTCTCGCCACCCTTGAAAAGAGGCAGACTGCGCGCTATTCACCGGCCGACATCGCCCACTCCAGAGCCGACCTGGAACAGGCTCAGGCAGCCTACTCCGCTGCCAGCACCGTGGTTGCCGACTCCAATGTGCGAGCACCGTTCGCGGGTACCGTCTATTCCCTGCCGGTATCCGTATCGGAGTACGTCCACCCGGGCGATTTGCTGCTGCAGATGGCGGACCTCACCAAACTGCAGGTGCGCGCCTATTTCGACGAACCGGAGCTGGGAGCGCTCCACGTAGGCCAACCGGCAACCATCGTCTGGGATGCGCTACCGAATCATGCGTGGCATGGGCGAATCCTTAGCATGCCTTCGACCATCATTACTTATACGACTCGCAATGTTGGCGAGGTGCTCCTGAGCGTGGATGATGCGGACGGTAAGCTGCTGCCGAATACGAATGTCAAGGTTACGGTCACGGAACAGAAGCTGGACAACGTGCTCACCATTCCGCGCGAAGCGCTGCACAGTGAGAGCGGAAAAGACTACGTCTATCTTCTGCACGGCAAGACGCTCCGACGGCAACGTGTTACGAAGGGCGCATTGAACCTGACTCAGGTGCAGATCGTCAAAGGGCTGGCAGAGAATGCCACCGTGGCGTTGAGCACAACCAACGGCGAGCCCCTGGCGGAAGGCGTGCCAGTGCACATCGACCGCTAAGCTGCCAAATAACGGAACGGTAAGTCTCATGCGCGTTATCCCCCTATTGCTCACCCTTCTCCTGCTGCCATTCACAATGGCAGCGCTCACGCCCGAGGGCCGCATGGACGTGATTCGCGATTTGCAGCAGGGCCATGCCGACCATGCTCTCGAGCTTCTGCAGCCCGCCGCGTCGGCGAGCAACCGGGATGCCGAAGCAGAGCAGCTGCTCTGCCGGGTGGCGCTGCAGCTGGAGCGGTGGAATGATGCAGTCGCCGCGTGCGAGAAGGCGGTCGCTCTGGACGATAGCAGCAGCAACAATCATCTCTGGTACGGACGTGCGCTGGGAGAGAAGGCAGACCGCTCCTCGTTCATCAAGGCATACGGGCTCGCCAAGCGCGTGAAGGCCGAATTTGAAACGGCGGTCGCGCTCGATCCGCTCAACGCGGAGGCACTTTCCGATCTCGGTGAGTACTACACCGAGGCGCCTGCCATCGTCGGCGGCGGCAAGGACAAGGCGGCTGTTGTGGCGAGCAAGCTCGACGATGTGGATCGTGCCCGCGCCGAGGAACTGCGCGGGCGCATTGCGGCAAGCAACAAAGAGAGGGCCGCGGCGGAGCAGCACTTCCGTGAAGCGATCGCCGCCGCCCCCCGCTCGGCAAATTACTGGATGGTCCTGGCCTCCTTTTATCAGAAGGAGAATGACCTTGATCGCATGCAGGAGGCGATCCACTCCGGCCTGGAAGCTAATGGCGCACACGGAGAACCGCTGGTGGACGCGGCGCACCTGTTGACCCGAGCAGGCCAGGACCCGCAGACCGCAATCCGGTTGCTTCGCGAATATCTCGCGTCGCCAGACAAATCTGAAGACGAGCCGGCCTTCCGCGTACATCTGCTTCTCGCCAATCTGCTGAAGCAACAAGGTGACGCGGCGGGTGCGGCGCAGGAGATTCAGGCAGCATCGTCCATTGCCAGCGTCTATCATCCAACAAAGCAGGTTGCTACCAACGCCGGACGCTGAAGTACAGGACATCGCCCTTTGCCATACGTGCCTCTTCGCTCGCGACTCGCCGCGCCCGTACTTGCCGCCTTCGCAATCTTCGCCATGGTGGCGGCGTCCCCGGCAAAGGCGCAAATGTCCTTCTACACAGCGGTAGACCTGACTCTGCGCAATTCCCATGAAGTAAAGATGGCCGCCGCAGATGTCGACCGCGCTGCTGCCGGCGTATCTCAGGCACGGGACGCATATGTGCCCACTATGGCGATTGGCTCAAGCGTGGGCTACTCCTATGGATTCCCGGTTGGTCAACCCACTCTCGCCAATGCCACTGCGAACTCCCTGGTGCTGTCTTTCTCGCAGCCTGCCATGATCCGCTCCGCGCGCGCCTCACTCGCGGCAGCGCGCGCTGCCCTGCGGAATACGCGGGAAAAAGTGGTAGCCGACGCCGCACTCAACTACATCGAGCTGGATACCGACAATCGAGAGTTGGAGGCGCTGAATCAACAGCACAGCTTTGGCGAACGACTGGTGGAGATAGAACGCGACCGCAACGCCTCGGGCCTCTCGAGTGCTATGGATGTCACGCAGGCCGAGTTGACCAACGCACAACTCGAGCTTCACCGCCTGCACATCCAGGACCATATGAACTTGTTGCGGCTGCGCCTTGCGAACCTCACCGGACTCACGGAAGACTCCATCGCGCCAGAATCAGCCTCGATTCCGGCATCCCCAACAGCCCCCACCCCAGAGACCCTGAACGCAACACTGAGTACCCACAGCCCCGCACTTGCCTCTTCCGAGGCGGACGCCCAATCCAAACAATTCATCGCCGTTGGCGATAAGGGAAAGATTCTGCGCCCGGAGATTGCTTTCGGGATTCAGTACAGCCGCTATGCCAAGTTCAACAATTACGCGGAGTATTACCTGCGCTTTCAGCACAACAACTTTGACGTAGGAATCAACTTGGTACTGCCCATCTTCGACGCGGAGGCTCGCGATCGTGCGCGTGGATCAGCCGCGGATGCGGTCCATGCCCGCGAACAGGCAAACATCTTTCGTCTCCAATTGTCGGAACAGACACGCGAACTCTCCAGCAGCCTGGCGGAGTTGCGAGCACAACAGAAGATCGCGCGCCTGCAGAGTGACTACGCGCAAGAAAACGTGGACGCCGTGATGACTCAGCTACAAAACGGGTCCGGGAATCCGAACGCCACCTCCCTAACGCCGCGCGATGAGGAAAAAGCCCGAATCGAAGAGCGCCGCCGCTACGTCGAAAAGCTGGATGCCGATTTCCAGCTCATGCAGGCAGAGATACAACTGCAGCGCTCGCTGGGCACCGTGGAAGAGTGGGCCATGCAGGCCGTTCATCCATAGGGATTTGCGACCCGATGTCGAGCTCTCTTCTGCACTCTTTTCAGGGCAGTTTTTCGTCGTTTCACCGTGCTCCGGCTGATACACTAGGGGTTAGACAATATGCCACTAAAGACGCTCTTTCTGAACCCGCCTTCGTTTGAAAACTTTGACGGCGGGGCCAGCAGCCGCTGGCCCGCGACGCGCGAAATCGAGTCCTACTGGTACCCTGTCTGGCTCGCCTATCCGGCCGGACTGCTGGAGGGGTCGCGCCTCCTGGACGCGCCGCCACACCACATCTCTGCCGAGCAGACGATCGAGATCGCGAAGGGCTACGAGTTTCTGGTGCTCTTCACCAGCACCGTGGGCTGGGCCGGTGATCACGCGTTAGCCGAGGCGATCAAACGAGCGAATCCGTCCATCAAGATCGCTTTCGTTGGGCCGCCGGTCACCACCTCACCCGACCGCGCGCTCAATGAATGTCCGGCAATCGATTTCATCTGCCGCCGCGAATTCGATATGTCTGTGGTGGAATACGCGAACGGCAAGCCGCTGCCCGAGATCCTGGGCATCAGCTACCGGAATGCCGATGGTGCCGTCGCGCACAATCCCGATCGTCCGCAGCTTGAAGATCTGGACGCGATGCCCTGGGCCACCAAGATCTACAAGCGGGACATGGATGTGACGCGTTACAACGTGCCCTTCCTTCTGCACCCATACATTGCGCTCTACTCCACGCGCGGGTGCCCCGCACAGTGCACCTTCTGCCTCTGGCCACAGACGCTGAGCGGCCATGCCTGGCGCAAACGTTCCACCGACGATGTTGCAGCCGAGATGAAGTGGGCAAAAGAGAACTTCCCGCAGGTGAAGGAATTCTTCTTCGATGATGACACCTTCAACATCCAGAAGGCGCGCACCGTCGAGCTCTGCGAGAAGCTCAAGCCGCTCGGCATCACCTGGTCCTGCACTTCACGTGTCACCACCGATCGCGAGACCCTGAAGGCGATGAAAGACGCCGGCTGCCGCCTGCTGATCGTGGGATACGAATCGGGCGATCCGCAGATTCTCAAGAACATCAAAAAAGGCGCAACCGTCGAGCGGGCACGCGCCTTCACCAAGGATTGCCACGATCTTGGCCTCACCGTTCACGCCGACTTCATCCTCGGCTTGCCGGGCGAAACCAGAGAATCCATCCGCAATACCATCAACTTTGCCAAGTCGCTGGATTGCGAAACGATCCAGGTCTCGATCGCCCATGCATATCCGGGCACCGAGTTTTATGACTTTGCCGAGAAGAATGGGTTCATCACCAACCATGACATGTCGGACTCGGGTGGGCACCAGATGGCTCACATCGAATATCCCGGCCTGCCGGCCGAGTATGTGCTGGAGATGGTTCACCGCTTCTACGACGAGTATTATTTCCGGCCCAAGGCGGCAGCTCGCGTGGTCTGGAAGGCCATCGTGAACCGCGATGTGCCGCGTTTGTATCAGGAAGCCAAGAGCTTCATGAAGCTGCGCGCGCAACGCAACCGCATTGTCAAGGACACCAAGCAGCAACAGGCGGTGAAGCCCGCGCCGGTCGTGAACGCCGGAGTCTGAGCGGCATCCTCCTGCATCTAGAGCAAAGGCGGCTTTCGGGCCGCCTTTGCCGCTCGCGATATGCCCGATGAACCTACGCCGATACATCATCCTCGCCATCGTGACGCTCACCTCGGCGCTGGGTGACACATTCCTCGCTCACGGCATGAAGCAGCTTGGACCAGTTTCCCTGCACCATCTGAGCACCCTGATTGTCGCGCTCAAGCTGCCATGGGTTCTCATCGGCATCGTTCTCCTCATCGGATTCTTTGCCTCGTACCTGACCGCGCTCTCATGGGCTGACGTCACCTTTGTGCTTCCCGCAACATCCTTCGCGTACGTCGTCGTGGCGCTGTTATCCCGATTCTGGCTGCACGAGCAGATCACGCCGGCGCGCTGGCTTGGCATCTTCTGCATCGTGGCCGGAGTCGGCTTCGTGACCCGCGGGCCCGCCTACACCGAGCATCCCGTCACTGAAGCGGCAGCTCCGCCGGAGTCCACAGCATCTGTGCCGGTCTGCGGCAACATCGCTCAGCATTCTGTCGCGCAGCACGGAGCAAAGCATTGATCGCCGGCGCAACAGGTCTGGAACTCACAGCCATGCTGGCTGTGAATATCGCCACGGCAACCGCAGGCGACATCTTCATCGCTTCCGCATTCCGTCAGATCGGCGATCTGGACCTGATCAAGGCGCGCGACGGCATGCTTCGCACCATCCTTACCGTGCTTCGCAATGCTCGTTTCCTCGCTGGCTTCACTGCCATGGCGGTCAGCTTCTTCTCGCTTCTCTTC
>DASXGY010000345.1:0-8325 GCA_036488835.1 Acidobacteriaceae bacterium | reverse complement strand
AGGGTCGCGAAAATCATGCCGGTATCAAGATCGGTGTCCGCCGATGTGTACAGGTTCACCTTCGCCTGCGGAGCAATCGCCGCGAGCACCTCAATCTCCCGGTAGGCCAGGTCGGCATCGTTGGTGATCCCAGGATCGGTGCCGTCCACAATCACTGTCGGCGCATTCGCGGGCAGCCCAAACAGCGTGCGATAGTTCGCCGGGATCGCGATATTGATATTCGAATCGTCGATCACTCCAACCGTGACGCCGCTGCCGGTATAGCTAGTGGTCGGTATGTCATAGATCACAGCCAGGTCGCCCGGCGAGAGCGCATTGGATGTGTCCGGCTGGTCGTAGTAGAGCGGACGGGAGATGCCTTTGGTGCGGTCCAGAATCATGCGCTGCGAGCTGTGCACCACCGCCGGCTTGTAATTGTTAAGCGTGACCCCCTTCACTACCGAAGCCAGGGCAGCGGGAATCTGCGGCGCGCTCACGTTCGCGTGAAAGCTCTGACCATTTACCGCGTAGCTGTGAATCTCCGTGCGGAAGGCCGACCGCACCTGCCCTGTCGTGCCGGAGAACTCCACCGCCATCTTGTTCTTGGAGACGCGGCTTACGGCGAAGCCCTGCGCCGCAAGATAGGACGTGACCGCCTGCACATCCGCGTCGGCTACGCCAAACTGCGCGCCCAGTTGCTCCGGGGTCAGCCATTTGTGGTAGCTCGGGCTCGTCGGGTCCTTCTGCGCCGCCACCAGCGCATCCAGCGCCTTCTCCTGCGCATCGCTGCGCTTCAACACCATCAGCATGTGGCCGGTCGGTGTGCCGTCCGGCAGCACACCCTGATCAACGCTTGCCCGCGCCACCGGCAGGGTATTCCCCTTCACCGTGGTCAATTGCGATTCGTTCACCGGACCCTGGACGCGGGGAAGGACCAACGCGGCCGTCTGTCCGTAGGAAGCTGTAGCTGTGAGACCGAGCGCTAGAACGGACGCAAAAACACCGAGGGGGAAGAGGAAGAAACGATTCGAAGACATAGCCATCCTGAAAATGGTTCGTGCGACCGTTGGTTCCGTTCTGTTGCAGGTGCCGGAGAGGGTGGCACCGCCCGACGGATTTTCGTGCGGACCGCGAAGGGTCCCTGACCAAAGCTGCTGAGTTACCGCCGAAACTGCCGCATCTCCAAATCCGCCGATGCGCTGCACAGCCTCGCACATCTGCGATGCGACTTTCGCTCAGAAAGTCCAGACCGGATCGAGGTATTTCTGTCCCACTTCCCGATCGGAACGTCCGATTTACTGCAGGCCCTGGTACTTCCCCGGCCGGGGGGATTGCGCACAGGCCGGTTTCCGACGTTGAGTGTAGCCGAACCATGTGGCACTGTCTTCAACAGCCTGCCCCGTGTGGGCCATATGAACATTTGGCGGATCGAGACAGTTACCGGTTACCAGCCCGCCAACATCCTTGGTATTAGCATCTCTGTCAGCATGGCCATTTCGTTTCTCAAGCTGCGCCGCCCTTCTTTCCGCAAAGGGTTGATCGCCGGAGCTATCGGCGGCCTTGCCGGAGGCCTTACCAAAGCCGCCGCTGAGGCCATCTATCCTCCGCGCTTGCAAGGTGAGATCTCGCCGTCCGTTCTGCTGGTCGAGCGTGTTGCGGGCCTGCCTCTCTCGCCCCACGAACAGAGGGTCGCCGAGACATGCGTCCACTTTGCCTTCAGTGCTGGAATCGGCGCCGTCTATGGTGTCATCGCTGAGTATTGGCAGGACGCAACTGCAGCGCGTGGCGGAGCCTTCGCACTTGTCCTGCTTGCGCTCACCCACGAGTCTGCACTGCCGCTGCTCCATCTCGCAGAGTCCCCGCCGCGCCAGCCGCAACAGGAGCAGTCCAGCGAGTTGCTCACCCATCTGGTCTTCGGATTGACCGTGGAGCAATTGCGCCACCGCATCCGGCCATTACTGTAGCCAAGCGACGCTGCCTCCATCCGCTGTTGCTCAAAGCCGGCTGCAGATTCCCGCTGACGCAAAGAGGCCTGCCGTCAACGGCAGGCCTCTCCGCCTTCGTTATCCATACTCTAGACTCTAGCGGCCGGTCGTCTCCCGCTCCGGCAGCGCCTGCACCTTGCTGTGCTTCGTGGAATAAGTGAAGTAAATGACCAGCCCAATCAACAGCCAAGCCACCACCACAATCCAGGTGAGCAGCGGCAGCGAGAACATCAGGTAGAAGGCGCTGATGATGCCCAGGATCGGCACCAGCGGCACCAGCGGCGTCTTGAACGGCCGCTCCAGGTTCGGATGCCGTCGCCGCAGGATCCACACGCCAGCGCTCACGATGCTGAAGGCCAGCAGAGTGCCCATGTTCACCAGCTCAGAGAGCTTGTCGATGGGCAGCACCGCCGGAAGGAAGGCCACGATCGATCCCACCACGATATTCGAGATCCACGGCGTACGGAACTTGGGGTGGATATCGCTCGCCCATTTGGGCAGCAGCCCATCGCGTGACATGGAAAAGAAGACACGCGACTGGCCCAGCAGCATCACCAGCATCACGGTCGCCAGCCCGAAGACCGCGCCGACCTTCACCAGCAGGCTGCCCCACGGCACACCGGTCGCATCGATGCCCACCGCCACCGGGTCGCCCACGTTCAGCGCTTTGTAGCTCACTAGTCCGGTCAAAGTCAGCGAGACCAGGATGTAGAGGATGGTGCAGATGACCAGCGAGCCCAGAATGCCGATCGGCATATCGCGCTGCGGATTCTTCGCCTCCTGCGCCGCCGTCGATACCGCGTCGAACCCGATATAGGCGAAAAACACCGATGCCGCGCCCGCCGCAATGCCGCTGATGCCGAAGTTTCCTGCCGCATCCCGGGGCGGAATGAACGGGTGCCAGTTCATCTTCGCCAGGCTTGGGTGATGCAAGAGGAAATTGATCCCCAACACGAGGAAGACGACCACGCAGGTGAGTTTCACGATCACGATCAGCGTGTTGAAGTTCGCCGACTCCTGGATGCCGATCACCAGAATGGCCGTAACCACCAGGATCGCCAGAAAGGCAACCAGGTTGAACACGCCCGTGACATGCGGCAGGTGCGACACGTTGGTGCCGGGCGGCAGCGCCATCGACAGCGCACCCATCGTCATCCATCGGCCGTTCAGGTTGTAGAGCACCGTTCCCGTCGTCGTGGTAAACCGCGCCATCCCCGGCGATAGAAAGATGTGAAGCTGCTCCAGCAGCGAGGTGAAATAGCCCGACCAGCCGGACGCCACCGTCGCCGCGCCAAAGGCGTACTCCAGCACCAGACACCAGCCGATGATCCACGCGACAAGCTCGCCCAGCGTCGCGTATCCGTAGGTATACGCGGAGCCGGCAATCGGGATGATGGAGGCGAATTCGGCGTAGCAGAGCCCGGCAAAGGCGCAGGTGACGCCCGCCAGGACAAAACTGAGCGCGATAGCCGGTCCGGCGTGGAGGGCCGCGGCCTGCCCGGTCAGCACAAAGATGCCCGCGCCGATCACCGCGCCGATTCCCAGGGTGATCAGGTTGATCGGCCCCAGCGAGCGTTTCAGTGTGTGCTCGCCCTCCTCATGCGCCTCGTCCATCAACAGCGCGAGGGGCTTGGTTGCAAAGAGTCTAGCCAAAAAATCTGCCTCCGGAATCTGGATCGTCATGGCCGTGCCGCGTGTCTTCGGTGGAACGGAAGGTCGGGCAACATGGCCGCGATCGAGCCCGCCGCGTGGCTTCCTCTGCGGCAACCTCAGACAGTCAGTTCTACCGTAAAAATGCGAGAAAGTCCCGAACCCTTTCTGCCATCCCGTTGCCGTCCTCGGGGAGTAGCCCCGAAATCACCGCAACCGAGTCCGCCCCCGCCTCGATCACCGCGCGGCCGTTCTCGCTGGTGATGCCGCCAATCGCCACCAGAGGCAGCCGTGTCAGGTCGCGCGCGGCCTTCACTCCCTCCAACCCCACCATCGGGTCGGGATTGTCCTTCGAGCCGGTCGCAAAGACCGGCCCGATCGCCAGATAGTCCGCCGCTCCCGTCTTGAGCGCCGCACGCAACTGCTGGACGTTATGCGTGGACACCCCCAGCAGCCGCTCCGTCCCCAGAATCTTCCGCGCCTGCTTCGCAGCCATGTCCTCCTGGCCGATGTGCACGCCATCCGCCCCTACTGCTGCACACAGATGCACGCGGTCGTTCAGCAGCAGCATCGCCTCTCCGGCAGGGAAAATCGCGCGCAGCTCGCGCATTCTCTCTACCATCGCCGCATCGCTCGCTCGTTTGTCGCGGTACTGCAGCCAGCGCACGCCCGCATCCCGCAAAGCATGCGCTGCCATCGTCAGTGACAAGCCGGCGCGCGCCAGTGCATCCGCATCGAGAATCGGATACAGCCGCGGCAGCTCCATCAATTACTTCTCATCCGCGGAAGGCCCATAGACCCCGGGCACCTTCACGTCATTGAGCCGCAGGTACACGCCCAGTTGTGCGCGATGGTGCACCGTGTGGTTCAGTATCCAGGTGCGGATCGTCTCCCGCCGCGGCAGGCGAAGAATCTCCTCGCCATTCCACGTCATCACCCAGGTCTCTTCGAGCGCCGCATCGTTGGTTGCCGCCAGATCCGTCCGCGCCTGCTGCACCCAGCCATCGAACTTCTCCAGCAATTGTTCATGCGACGTGGGCGCGAAGATCGTGTTCTCTGGCTGGTTCCCCGAGGCCAGGTCGAGCCGGCCCTGTTGCAGCGTGTCGCTCGTCCAGCTCGAGATCTCCGCCACATGCCCCGCCAGCCGCCCCATGGTGAACGACTTCGCATGCGGCCGCCAGCCAAACTTCCCCTCCGGCACCGCCGCCAGCACCTTGCGCGTACTTGCCATCTCCCGATCGAACTCCGGCCGCAGCAACTCCACCAATGTCGGCATTCACCCTCCCGATTCGTCCTCCGTATCCTGCCTCAGCGCTTGCAGCTTGAGCAAACCGGTAAGCTGGATCGCTGCCGGATCTCCAGCCACGCGGCCGTGCTACCCTCACACACCAGCAACAGTCCATCACCTATGCAGTCGGGCTTCTCTTCCGCAACTCCTAAAAACTGCGCCTCCTGCGGCGCTCCACTTGGCAGTGGCGCACGCGCCTGTCCGCGCTGTCACGCGCTGGTCTACGCGGCACGCATCGACGCTCTCTCCACCGAGGCGCAGAAGCGCGAATCTTCCGGCGACATCGCCGGCGCACGCGCGCTCTGGTCCGAGGCGCTCGCCCTGCTGCCGCCCGACGCCACCCAGGCACAATGGATACGCGGCCATCTTGCCGCACTGCCGAAGCCTCCAAACGCAACGCCAAGGTGGCTCAAGCGCCTCGGTCCGCTCGGCCCCTTCGTGCTCGTCATCTTCAAAGGCAAAGGGCTCTTCTTTGCGCTCTTCAAGCTAAAGTTCCTCTTCAGCCTCTTCACCTTCGTCGGCGTCTACTGGGCGCTCTACGGCTGGAAGTTCGGCATCGGCTTCGCGGCCTCCATCCTCATTCACGAGATGGGCCACTACATCGACATCAAGCGCCGCGGCCTTCCCGCCGAGATGCCCGTGTTTCTCCCCGGTCTTGGCGCGTACGTGAAGTGGCAGGCGCTCGGTGTCTCACAGGCGCAGCGCGCGCAGATTGCATTAGCCGGCCCATTCGCAGGATGGCTCGCCGCCGCCATCTGCGCCGGACTCTATTTGCAGACGCACTCCATGTTGTGGGCCGCACTCGCGCGCGCCGGCGCCGCCATCAACGTCCTCAACCTGATCCCCATCTGGGTGCTCGACGGCGCGCAAGCCGCCAACGCATTAGGTCGCACCGCACGCCTGGCACTGCTCGTGGCTTCCATCGGATTATGGTGGGTTGGCGGCGAAGGACTCTTCCTCTTCATCGCCGCAGGAGTCCTGTGGCGGCTCTTCACGCTCACGCGCACGTCGATGAATGACCGTCCCGAAGAAGAGGGCTGGGACACGCTGCTCTACTACGTTGCTGTCATGGCCGCGCTCGCGCTGACGCTGCACCTGATCCCCGGCCACGGCCTCGGCGGCCGCTGGTAGGAAGGTGTCTGTCTGAGATGTCCCTTATTGGCGCCGCACAAGTGCTACCGCCGTCAAATCCTCACAATGCTTCTGATCCCGTGGATGAGCGGAATCGTGCACACGCGACGACGGATGATCTGCGGAAGCATCGGCTGCGCGCAGTAAGGCCTCGCAGATGGACGCCGAATCTGCGGTGGGGTTCTCGAGCAGAAGCGGGATGCGCTCGTCATCAAAGATGGTGGGCCCTTGCCGGCCCTCGGTGGTTCCCTTGGTCACGAGAAGCAGCTTGGCATGCTGGTCGAATGCCAGAACCGTTGGTTCGTAGGTGCTGTGCGTAAAGAGTCCGAGTGGAATTCCGCAAGGCTCGAGAACACGCGTCTTTTCCGCATCATGAAATAAGGCGAGGAAGTGGCCCGCATAGTGATACGTAAGGATATTGAGCGTCAGGTTGTAGCAACCTAAAAAGGCCGGAGCGAACCGGACACCGCGAGCCGCCTCAATCAGCGAGCGATTGATATCGCGTGCCAATGAGGCGACGCCCACTGACTCATTTGCGTCAGAACGCTTGAACAGTTCCTGTGCCCTGGTTCGGAATGCATTTTGTACATCAATCGCGATCGCGTTCGTTTCCGGTCGCTTGCCGGCGATGTCCGTCAACAGGAATACCACTCGGGAATCCAGCGCCAAAGCGTCGAAGAAGTCCCCACCGCAGCGGGGCGAGCGGTACCGGACCGCAACATCAAGGCTCTCGATCTGTGACAGGTCGACTGGATGGGGAGAAGGGCCTCCCATGTCTACTCCGAGGTCCGATGGTGATCCTGGCTCTGATTGAGAAGAAGCCATCTAGCTCTCCCGTCGGGATAATAAACCGTCGTTCTGGCTCGCTGCGGTCAGTCCGGCAACCCCGTCAGCCGTGCCTTCTCCCGCTCAAAGAACCGCTCCATAAACTTCGTATCGAAGCGCCCCTCGCGGAACTCCGGATCGGCAAAGATCTTCTGGTGCAGCGGGATCGTCGTATGGATGCCTTCGACGACGAACATCTCCAGCGCCCGCTGCATCCGCGCCATCGCCTCCGCGCGGTCCTTGCCGTGCACGATCAGCTTCGCGATCAGCGAATCGTAGTACGGCGGCACAAATCCCTCGGCATACTGCGCCGTGTCCACCCGTACCCCGTTGCCGCCCGGCACGTTGAACACATCGATCTTCCCTGCCGACGGCGTGAACTTTTCCGGATGTTCGGCGTTCACACGGCATTCGATGGCATGCCCGCGAATCGTCACCGGCTCTGTCACAATATCCGACAGCTTCTCGTCGGATGCAATCCGCAACTGCGCCTTCACCAGATCGATGCCGGTCACCATTTCAGTCACCGGATGCTCCACCTGGATGCGCGTGTTCATCTCGATGAAGTACATCTTGCCATCTTCGTCCATCAGGAACTCAATCGTCCCCGCATTCTGATAGCCAATCTGCTCCAGGCATCGGCGGATGGTCTTGCCGATCTCGTCGCGCATCTTCGCGTCCACCTGCAGCGATGGCGCCTCTTCGATCAGCTTCTGGTGGCGCCGTTGAATCGAGCACTCGCGTTCGCCCAGCGACATCACGTGCCCATGCTGGTCCGCCAGCACCTGGAACTCGATGTGCCGCGGCTGCTCGATGAACTTCTCCATATAGAGGTCGCCGTTGCCGAAAGCGTTCGCGGCTTCGGTGTGCGCCGCCTGAAAGAGCGCGGGCAACTCATCCTTGGAGCGGATCACGCGCATGCCGCGGCCGCCACCACCCGCCGACGCCTTGAGGATCACCGGATAGCCCACGGTCTGCGCCCACTCCAGCGCCTCGCCCTCGCTCTGGATCACGCCCTCCGAGCCCGGCAGGATCGGCACCTTGGCCTTTTTCATGGCCATGCGCGCCTTCTCCTTCTCGCCCATCAGCCGCGTCACTTCTGGCGGCGGCCCGATGAACTTGATGTTGGAAGCGCGGCATACCTCGGCGAAGTTCGCGTTCTCGCTCAGCAGGCCATAGCCCGGATGGATCGCATCCACATCCGCGATCTCCGCCGCCGAAATCACCGCCGGCACATTCAGGTAGCTCTCCGCCGAGCGCGGCGGCCCAATGCAGATCGCCTCATCGGCAAAGCGAACATGCAGCGAGTTGCGATCGGCCTCGCTGTAAACGGCCACCGTGCGGACACCAAGCTCCTTGCACGCGCAGATCACACGCAGCGCAATCTCGCCGCGATTGGCGATCAGGACTTTCCGAAACATGCATTCCCTTCGCGCGCCCTCTTCGTTGCTGCAGGGGCGCGGCCAC
>DASXGY010000333.1:0-2804 GCA_036488835.1 Acidobacteriaceae bacterium | reverse complement strand
CATCAGGACGCTTTCCATGAGCATCTGGCGCAGCAATCCTGCGCGGGCAGCGCCAAGCGCGAGACGGATGGCCATTTCCCGCTGACGTGCCACTCCTTTGGCGAGCAGGAGATTGGCGACGTTCGCGCACGCGATGCAGAGCACGAGGAGGACAGCAACGGAGAGGATTCCAAAGAACAACAGAATCGCGGAGTGGTCACGGCCAGGCGGCAGAGAACCGGCCTGCGTGAGAAGGAATCCGCCGCCCTTGTCCGTAGCCGGATAGGCCTGGGCGTAATGCTTCGCCAGCGTGGCGAGCTCTGCAGAAGCCTGCGCAGAAGTCACGCCCGGGCCCAGCCGCCCGACGACAGTGAGCCAATGGTAGCCACGCGCGTCACGCTTGGGAACACTGGGGGCAAGCTGTTCCACGTTGCCGAATGGCACCCAGAACTCCGGATCGAGGACGATGTCGAGCCCACGGAAGGCCGGCGGCGCAACGCCGATCACGGTGTACAGATGACCGGAGAGCGTGACGGCCTTTCCGACGATGGCGGGGTCGGAGGCGAAGCGGCGCTGCCAGAGACGGTGGCCCAGGACGATGACCGGCTGATGCTCTTCGGTGGAAAGAAAGCCACGGCCGAGAGTCATACCCAGGCGCGCGACATCGAAGTAATTCGCCGTTGCCGCCTGGCCCCACACGCGTTCCGGCTCGCCTTTTCCGCTGATCGAAGCAGGCACCAGATCGTAATACCCGGCGACGCCAGTGAATGACTTTGCCTGGTCCCGCACATCCGCATAGGTCGGCCAGGAGAAGTTGTTGCAGCAGGCGTTGCCGTCATACGTGGTGTGGAGCTCCATAAGCGTACTGGGATCTCCCACTGGCGCAGGGCTCAGCACGAAACGGCTGACGATGGAGAAGATGGTGGCGTTGGTGGCGATGCCGATGCCGATGGAGAGCACCACAGCCAGTACAAACCCCGGCGTCTTGGAGAGCCGCCGAACGGTATAGGTAAGGTCCTGCCGCAAAGCTGCCATGCTGTCACCCGCCGATTTGTCTGAATCTACGAACCTGCGTCGGGATAGTTCCCTGAATTTCAGGAAAATCAACTAGAAGTGATCGGCACTCTCGCCGGATTCCTTGCAAAGGACGGGGGCATGCCTGCATACTGCGTTCCCCGCCCCTCTTGCTCCATCAGGAGATTTTGCATGAAGCGACTTTGCCTCGCCGTCGTTCTCGGTGTGTCCGTGCAACTGACCGCGCAGACCCATGCTGCCGCGCAGTCATCCAATCCCAAGGTCAGGGCAATCACCGCCTTCGTGCGGCTAGATCCGGCCAACTATCAAAAGCAGATTGACGATGCCATCGCCGTTCTCGACAAGGCAAAGGCGGCATTCGGAGCTTCAGGGTATGAAGTGGAGACGATACGCATTACCACACAACCTTTGGAGGAGCTGGTCGCAGGCATGCCCGAAGACAAGGCTCTCGAGTTTCTGCGCGAGTTCGACAGCCTCTCCGTGAAGGACAACTTCGTCCCGAACGTGGGGCCGGCGATGATGCGCGACAGTGATAATCCCGCGACCATGCACTTGCTGGAACGCGCGCTATCTACGTTGCCAAACATTGAGGCCAGTACGATTATCGCGGACGAGGCCGGCATTCACTGGGAGACCATCCGTCGCACGGCCGAGCTTGTGCGATACGTAAGCGAGCATAGCGCGCACAGCCAGGGCACATTCAACTTCACCGCAACCGCTATGCTGAAGCCGTTGTCGCCGTTCTTTCCCGGCTCGTATCACACCGGCGCCGGTCACCAGTTTGCCATCGGTTTTGAAGGCGCCAATGTTGTGCGTGACGTCTTTGTCAAAGACAAGGGGAATGCCGCGGCGGCAACCGCGGACCTGACTGCCGCGTTGACGAAGCATGCTGCTGTGGCGGATTCAGTAGGCCGCAAGGTTGCTGCAGAAACAGGCTGGACTTACGCGGGCGTCGATCCGACGCCTGCTCCGCTCGGTGACGTGTCGATCGCGGTGGCGATTGAGGCTTTCACAGGCGCCAGGTTCGGGTCAAGCGGAACACTCACTGCGGCCCGCATTATCACTGCCGCTGTAAAGGCTGTGCCTCAGAAGCAGATTGGCTATTCCGGACTGATGGTGCCGGTGATGGAGGACAAGCTGCTGGCGCAGCGCTGGGCCGAGGGCACCTACAACATCGACTCGCTGCTGGCGTACTCGTCTGTCTGCGGAACCGGCCTGGATACGATTCCTTTGCCGGGCGATATCAGTCTCGATCAGATGGAGCGCATCTATTCCGACGTGGCGTCGCTTGCAACCAAGTGGAACAAACCATTATCGGCCCGGCTGCAGCCGATTCCCGGCAAGAAGGCCGGGGAACGTACCGAATTTGCAGATCCTTACCTCTTTAACACCACGCTGCACACGTTGCCTTAGAGCTGGGCTACCGCCTACATTCCTTCATCTGCAGACGGCCCGTACAGGGCCGGTACTGCGGCTTCATTCAGCCGCAGATACACGGTCAACTGTCCGCGGTGGTGGGCCAGGTGGCTGAACACGGCGTCGGAGATCATGACGTAACGGGCGCCTTCCGACAGCACGCGATTGCCAGAGACCAACCGCCAGCGGTCATGCAGGTGCTTCTCATCTGTGCCTTCCAGGGCGCGCTTCGCCTTTGCGGCACCGTCGGCGAGTAGCTGCAGGAGCTCCGCACGCGTTTCCACCGGTCGCGCGCGGAACTTTTCGCTTGCCGGGTCCTCGAAGTTCAGCTCGTCGCCTTCGATCATGAAAGCCACCCATCCAGGCATGGAGGC
>DASXGY010000288.1:0-3730 GCA_036488835.1 Acidobacteriaceae bacterium | reverse complement strand
CAGAAGGCGAGCGCCGCCAGGGTCAGTACCACGCTCAGCAGGGCGACCGTTCCCGCATCGCGCGGCGGCTTCCCCTTCGCCTCAGTCAAGGTGGCTGAGCGCGCGGAATTGCTGGAAGCGCGCATCGATCTCCTCGCGGGTCAGCTTCTGCGTACGCTCGGTGCCGAATTTCTCTACCGCAAACGAGCCCATCACGCCGCCATAGAACATCGCCCTGCGGAAGTTCGCTGGCGTCAGCGCGCCCTTCTGCGATGCGAGATAGCCGAAGAATCCGCCGGCAAACGAGTCGCCCGCGCCAGTCGGGTCCACCACTTCCGCCAGTGGCAGCGCCGGCGCGCGGAACGGTGTGGCACACGCCTCCGGCTTCGCGCCGGGAAAAGAACGCTCACTGAAAAAAACCGTCGCGCCATACTCGCCGTGCTTCACGATCAGCGTCTTCACACCCATGCCTAGAATTTTCCTGGCCGCCCGCACCAGGTTGGCGTCGTCGGCCAGCATCTTGGCCTCGCCGTCGTTGATCAGCAGCACGTCCAGATCGACCAGCACCTCGGCCAGCGCGGCATTGTGGTCCTTGATCCAGTAGTTCATGGTGTCGCCGCACACCATCTTCACCTGCGGCATCTCGTGGCGCACGCGCGCCTGCAGTTTGGGATCGATGTTGGCCAGAAAGAGAAACTCCGAATCGCGATAGCTCGCGGGGATCTTCGGCGTGAAGGTCTCGAAGACGTTCAGCTCTGTCGCCAGCGTGTCCGCCTCATTCAGTGTGCGCGTGTACGAGCCTGTCCAGTGGAAGCTCTTGCCCGCCACATGCTCGATTCCCGCCGTATCCACGCCGCGCTTCTTCAGCACGTCCTCATTCGCGGCCGTGAAGTCTTCGCCCACGACGCCGATCACGCGCACCTGCGTAAAGTAGCTGGCGGCCAGCGCAAAATGCGTCGCCGCACCACCCAACGCGTGATCGACGCGGCCGCTTGGAGTCTCAATGCTGTCGAACGCAACACTACCAACCACCACAATGGACATGCAGTTTTCCTTTAATTACAAAACAAATCAAATATCGTCATCTCGACCGGAGCGGCGCAGCCGTGCAGTGGAGAGATCCGCTGTCGTTCCAGCGCACGAATAACATCTCGGCCCGCTTACAGGTATTTCCCAATGATCGGCTTCAGCTTCGCGCGCGTCGCGGCGGGAATCGCATCGCGGCCGGTCAGGATGGCGTGCTGCAGCGCCGAGGCGCACGCGCACTTGCGCTTCGCAGGCACCGCACGCACCGCCGCGCGTAGCACCCTCGCTGCATTGGCTGCGTTCTGGTGCATCACCGCGACGATCTGATCCACCGTCACGTCATCGTGTCCCGCGCGCCAGCAGTCATAATCGGTCACCATCGCCATGGTGGCGTAACAAATCTCCGCCTCCCGCGCCAGCTTTGCCTCTTGCAAATTGGTCATGCCGATCACGTCAGCGCCCCAGCTCCGATACAGGTTCGACTCCGCCCGCGTCGAGAACTGCGGCCCCTCCATGCACACATACGTGCCACCGCGCTTGCCCACCACACTCTCCGCATCGCACGCGTCGGCAATCGTCTTCGCCACCACGCCGCATACCGGATCGCCAAACGCAACATGGGCGACAATCCCGTCGCCGAAAAATGTGCTCGTCCGCAGGAATGTGCGGTCGATGAACTGGTCCGGCACCACGAAGTCCGTAGGCTTGTGCTCTTCCTTGAGCGAGCCCACTGCCGACACTGAGATAATCCGCCCCACCCCAAGCACCTTCATCGCGAAAAGGTTCGCGCGAAAGTTGATCTCGCTCGGCAGAAGGTGATGGCCGCGTCCGTGGCGCGCCAGAAACGCAATGCTGCGGCCATCCAGGGAGCCCAGCACCAACTTGTCCGAGGGCTCGCCGAATGGCGTCTGGACGGCTACTTCCTGTGTCTCCGTAAGACCCGGCATGGAGTACAGTCCACTGCCGCCGATAATCCCGATCTCTGCCTGTTGCAAATCGTTCTCCGCGCCCGCTGCGCTCCTGCTGGCAGCACACGCATGACAGTTAGGTTGGAAACGTCAGTATACCCGCCCAATTGCTCGCGGATCAGTGATGCAGCGCCGCCTGCACCATGCCGTAGCGGCTCAGCAGATGCGCCAGGCTCTCGCTCAGTTCCGGCGTCCCCTGCGGCATCGCGATACGCGCCTGTTGCTCGCCGCTATGGTGCAGACTTCCGATCATCGCCAACTCCAGTTTGCGCGCCAGTGGCAGCGGAAAGCTCTCGCTGATGAACACGCCCCGGCCCACGGTCGCAATCAGCACTGGTCCCTCTTCGGTGGTGAACACACTCTCGTCGGAGCGGCCCTCGCTGGCATCCGTCGGCTGCATGTGCACGTCCGTGTACTTCCGCTTCAGATTCTCCGCGTAGACAGCCGCAAAGTTCGCTGCCGCATCCTCGCTCTTCCACTGCGACAGGTAAAGCAGCGCCACCGATTTCGTCGAGTCCTTCTGCTCCGGCGTCTTCGCTGCGCGACTCTGCGCGGCGTAATACATACCGCCATCCCACTCCGGCGTCAGGTCGGCCGCACCCGCCTTGCCGGCAAACAACTCGGTCAGGATGCGCACATCGAGCGCGCCCATCACGCCGATGTCATAGGGCGCATACTCTGCATCGATCAGCGGGTGAATGTCCGGCATGGTCAGCAGCGTGGGATGCACCTGCCGCTCCCATGCCCGCGGATGCATGATCTCGTAGCTCGTCCCCGGCGGCCGGTCCAGCGCCCCGGCAAATGCCTCCTTCGCTCCCTGGTCCTTCAGCACCACCTGCTCGAAGTTCAGGCCCTCGCGATAGGGAAACAGCAGCGACTCCTTCAGCAGCAGCGGAGCGCGCTTCAGCACCGGCGAGTCAGCGTCGTCGCCACTCATGTCATCCAGTTGCGCTGCAATGTCCGGCAACTTCGCCAGCGACTGCCCCTTCGGCGCAAGTCCCCAGTCCAGGAAAACCACCATCGCCTGCCCCTCGGCCACCGCTTCCCGAGCGGTATCCGCCTCGTCCACCCGCAGATGATCGTTGTCCTCCTCCACATTCTTTGCAATGGAGTCCTTGCTCTGATCGCTCCACTTCTCCAGATCCACATGCTGGTCCTGCAGAGCATGCGTCAGCTCATGCGCCAGCACCGGCTTCTGCTCGTCCGGCGCAATCCAGTCCAGCATGTTCACTGTCTTGGTCTTGCTGTCGTAATAGCCGGCGATCTGCTCCGTCAGCAGGCTCACGATGAAGGGCCGCAGGTGGAAGTCGCGGTCCAAGAGTCCGAACTTCTTCAGAACGATTTCGGAGCTCTCCAGCCGCTGCGCATCCTTGTCGTCCTTCATCTTGCTCAGGATGTAGCCTTCCACCTCCGCGCGATTGGTCAACCGCCGCTTTACCGGGTGTTGGATGGAAAGATCGCTGTCCTTGCTGGCAAAACCCAGGATCTGGTCCACCGACGTAAACAGCTCCTTCGCCTGCGCCGGGGTTATCTTTTGATCTGTCTTCTGCTGGGCCGGCGGATTCTGCGGCGCTGCCGGTGCGCCTGGCGTTTGTGCCCGCAGCGGCAGTGCAGCCAGCAGTCCAGCCGCCATCGCCGCAACTACGGCTCGTTTTGCCCCGAATCCCATCGCGTCACCGCCCCCGCACTGCCCGCTGGCCTGCTTCCAGAAGGCTATAATTTTCTGAAGGCTTCCGCTATGCAAGACACATCCGCCA
>DASXGY010000265.1:0-5665 GCA_036488835.1 Acidobacteriaceae bacterium | reverse complement strand
ACCGCAGCCAGCAGCAACGAAGACCGGCCGATGCCGGCGCAACAATGCGCGCCGATGTTCTTGCCGTGACGGCGCTCGGTGGCCAGCTCCTCCGCCAGTGCATACAGCTCACGATGCGCTGCGGGCACGCTGTGGTCGGGCATGGGAAACGAGCGGAACTCGATGCCCGCTCTTGCGCACAGCGCCTGCTCCCGTGTCAGCCCCAGCTCCGCCGCCTCCGCTCCGGTTAGCAGCGAAACCAGGATGTCGATGCCGTCGTGACGAATCGCCGTCAGATCCTCCGCCAGCCGTTCGTTTCCGCGCGGACGCGGCACTATGGCAAGACGGCCGTTGGCCCCTGGATTAATCCAGAAGATTGTCATGGTACCTTCCATCCCCGGTGAAACTCGGCATGCGGGCTGCAACCCCGCCGAGGGAATACATGAAAGACTATGCAGCGCTGCGGATGTCACCCATTCGCAGCGCTTTAGAGCGTTTTCACTGTTGCTGAGCGCATACTGACTCCGTGAAGTGTGGCCTTCTTGACGCAAAGCCACGCGGACAGCGCCGCTCTTGTGTACACCTACGATGAAAACACTTTAGCGTAACTTCGATGCTTCTTCCGGCCCGACTTCTGCTTTACGCGCCATTGCCACACAAAGTTCCGTTGCGAATTTCCGCACGCCTGACCCAGTATCCTGTTGCGCCGCCTCACAGGCGATCAGGTGCCTCTAAACTAGCCGTAGCGCTCTAACTTCCACAAGCCCCTGCCATGCCGACTGAGCTTTCCGCCGTATCCGCATTCGACGCACTCAACCAGCGCGGCCAATCTGCGTTCGACACGCTGAACCAGCGCATCGTTCTGTGCGAGCGTTGTCCCCGGCTGCGCGCCTATTGCGCCGAGGTTGCCGAGAAACGCCGCCGCGCCTATCGCGACGAGACCTACTGGGGACGCCCGGTGCCAAGCTTCGGCGATGCTGCGGCTCGCGTCCTCGTGATCGGGCTCGCGCCCGGCGCGCATGGCTCCAACCGCACGGGGCGGCCATTCACCGGCGATGGCTCCGGCGACTTCCTCTATCCGGTGCTCTATGAGGTGGGCTTCGCCTCGCAACCTGCTGCGCGCAGCCGCGAGGACGGCATGCAGTTGCGCGATGCCATGATCACCTCTGTCGGCCGCTGCGCGCCACCCGGCAACAAGCCGACGCCCGCCGAGCTGGCAAACTGCGCAAGCTGGCTTGACGAGGAGATCGCCCTGCTCACGCGGCTGCGTGTGGTGGTCTGCCTGGGGCACATCGCATGGAACGGCTACCTCGCGCACCTGCGCCGCAAAGGGCACGCAGTGAGATTGGCCGACTTTCCCTTTCGCCACCGTGCCGAGTACGAAATGCCGGACGGCGTCACGCTGCTGGGCAGCTACCATCCCTCGCTGCAGAACACCAACACCGGCCGGCTCACGCGGGAGATGTTTCTCGATGTCTTCGCTCGAGCGCGGCAGCTCGCGTCACGTCCCGGGAAGCCGGTGCGCGCATGATCGTGGCTCTCTGGCTGGTGCCGCTGCTGCTGGCCGCGGCCGCCTTTCCGCGCTGGCCGTACAGCCGCAAGTGGGGCTATGTGCCCTCGGCCGGGCTGCTGCTGGTGGCATTGCTGGTGCTGGCGATGCACCTCCACTCCATGATCTAATCCGCGCTCAGGGATGAGGCGGAATCACCGCCTGCCAGTGCATGCCGCTGCAGAAGAAGAGCCGCGCCGTCTGGCCGGCGGGTCTTGAGATCAGCAGCATTCCTTCCGTTGTGCATGTCTCGCCCGCTCGTATCGATGACTCAGTGGACGCGACCGCGCCCTGACCCAGCTCCAACGGGCCGCTGAGCTGAGCGCTCTTCGCGTGCACATCTCCGTTCACGGAGATGTCGCCGATCAGCCGCGCTTCTCCCAGCACGCCGGGCGGAATCTCAGGACTGCCCCGATAGCAGAACTCGTGCGCGCTGATCTGGCCTTCGCTCACCCGAGAGAATGCGTTGCGCAGCAGGACCTTGGTAGTACCGCCGTGCGGGCCGGGCACGGCATTCACCGCACACTCCGATCCCGAACCTTTCAGGCCCTCCTCGTAGTTGCCCTCGATGAAGAAGCCGAAGCCATAGCCCAGCTCGATCTCCGATCGGTAGCCCGCCGTGCCGTTCACGGTGAAGTAGTTTCGCACGATGTGAATGTCGTAGACGTTCCCGGTACCCGCGCCTGCGGCGACCCCTACTCCGAGCGATTCAAAATAATTTCCCTCCACCAGCGTGTGCGCGTCCCAGCCGAGAAAGAGATCGCCGCTGCGATTTGCTTCCAGTACATTGTCGCGATAGACGTTGCCTAGCGCCCGCGTTGCCGGAAAGTGGCCGTCGCGGCTGTAGACGCCCCAGTCATTGGCGGAGATCTCGTTGTCCTCCACGTGTACGGCGTTGGGCGCGAAATGCGGTTGGGTCACCATGTCGATGCCGTGCTGATTCTCCTCAATGACGTTCATCGCGATCTGTACGCTATTCGCGCCGCTCAGCTCGATGCCATTGCCGTGCGTGAAGCTGTAGATGCGCATGCCGCGGACGACGAAGCTGTTGCCCGGCAGCAGATGAATCCCGTTCTGCGCCGCGGCATTGCCTACCAGGTCGCAGCCGCCCTCGCCATCGATGGCGAGGGCGAGCCCTCCTCCGGGCGAGTCCACCAGAATCGCATCGCCGCTGCCGGTGTAACGGAGTACGGCGCCGGCATCGCACGTCAGATGTTCGCCTGCTCGCGTGAGCTTGATGGTGGTGGAGAAGCTGTAGCTGCCTGCGGGAATGCGCACGGTGCCGCCGCTGGCAGGCATTGCGGCAATGGCCGCATTCACCTTCGCACCAATGTCGGCGCCCGGCATTCCGCGCGGGTCAATGATGCCTCCGGGGATGCCACCGGAAGCAGTTCCATTCGATGCGGACTGCGCGAGAGCGGCGGTCGCGAACAAAGCAAACCAAATGGTGAGCGCAGAGTGGAGCGGTCTCATGCTCTAACCATAGCTCGCTGCGGTGGGGGTTGGACAAATCCTGGAGCGGGAGACGGGGATCGAACCCGCAACCAACGGCTTGGGAAGCCGCTACTCTACCATTGAGCTACTCCCGCCAGTTCATTGATTATATTGCACGGCGGCGTTGATTACGGATACGGTTTCTTCCTGGCGCGAGGTAAGGCTGGCGGCAGATCGGTCTCGGCTGGTAACGCCTGAGCAAGTAGAAGAGGTATGAGCGTTTCAGTTGCTTTTATCGCCACGATGCCAACAGGGCTATCGCAGCACCGCTCATAACGAGTGCGCAAATCCACCCCAGCGTCTGCATACCGCGTGAATTGGTCCGGCTCCCCATGACTTTTCGATCACTCGTCAACAGCACTACCATGACCACCAAAGGCGGCGCCAGCAGCCCATTCAATATGGCCGACCAGAACAACATCCTCACCGCGTTGAAGCCAGCAAAATCCAGGGCGAGACCCACCACAATCGCGATTGCAATCACGGCGTAGAACTTGCGAGCTCTTTGGGGGCGGGCGCCGAGGGACGCGGACCTCCACCTTGCTGCCTCCGCGATCGCATACGCGGAAGAGCCGGCGAGGACCGGCACTGCGAGCATTCCGGTCCCGACCAGTCCCAGGGTGAACAGCAAATACGCGCCCTTGCCTGCGAGAGGTAACAGGGCTTCCGCCGCCTGCTTCGCCGTCTCGATTTGCGTCACACCGTGTACGTGGAGGGTTGCGCCGGTGGTCAGAATCAAGAAATACATCACCAGGTTGGAAAGCAGCATTCCGGTGATTACATCCTTGTGGGCGATCCGGAGTTCCTTGTTTGTCGAACCGCGTCGTTGAGCCACCGTAGTTTTACCTCGCTGGCGATCCTCCTCTACCTCTTGTGCGGCTTGCCAAAAGAATAAATACGGGGAGATGGTGGTTCCTAAAATCCCAACCAGCACGGCCAGGTAGTCTCTCGTCCATTGGATACGAGGAATGAAGGTCGCTCTCAGGACCGCGGACCAATTCGGATGCGCCAAGAACGCGGTGATGACGTATGCAAACAAGACCAGCGTGAGCCACTTGAAGACTCGAGCCATGGTGCCGTACGAAGTCCACATCAACAAGGCGATAATCAATGCCGCGAAGGATGGCGTCCAGTAGTAGGCACGAATGCCGCTCATCATCTGCATGGCATCTGCCATACCGCCGAGATCGGCACCGATGTTAAAGATGTTCGCAACAATGACCAACGAGCAGGCCAGCCACAGCACCCAACGGGGATAGTGGGTTCGGATCACGCTCGCCAGCCCACAGCCCGTCACCATGCCGAGCCGGGCGCACATCAACTGAACCGCGGCCATCAGGGGAAAAGAGAGCAGAGCTGTCCAAAGCGTGGCGTAGCCAAAGGATGCTCCCGCGACAGAGTAGGTCGAGATGCCGGAGGGGTCGTCATCTGCGGCTCCCGTGATCAATCCAGGACCGAGTTCATCCAAAAAACTCTGCAGGCCAGAGCGTTTCGGCGGATCCAGCACGGCTTGAGGGGAAGACTTAGGCGAGGCGGCCACGGCTCATCGTACCTACACGGCAACTGCTATCAGTAACGGCAATTCCTTACCAAGATAAGCGGGAGATGCTCAGCCGGCTTCGCCGTAATGCATGCGTATGTGATGCGCAAATGTGCGGAGTTGATTGTCCATAGTCGATCATCAAATAGCGCACAAGCGCACCCTCATGGTTACCGATCCAGATGGACCGACGCAGGATGGACAGTCGGATTGGGCGGCCAAGCAACTGTCGTGGCCCGCTTGGCTTCTGATCCACATGAGGCCGAAAAGGCGCGGTTTGCGGACTTCCCACAGGCGCGATCGCATCATCTCGCACGCAAAGCAGAATGGCGTCTTTTCGAAATCACCCGAGCTTCGCTCTCGCGATAAGTTGATAGAAGCGATCCGGATGGCTGGCCAGTGAGGCTGAATAAGTCGTGGCGCGGCTCCACTGGAAAAGCAGCTGATCTTTCGGTGCAAGGCCAAAGATAGAATCCGATTTTGCTGGCGAATCCGCTGGACGACCTTTGTCCCAGTCTCGGGACAGTGCTTCTGCAAGAGCCTGATCTCGCTGGGCGATGCTTTGAATCAACAGGTCCGAGGTTCCCCGCGCGACCGGCTGCTTGGCAGCATACTCAAGAATGACCGCCTCCCGCCAGAACATACGTTCCAGATACTCGACGGAAAGTGCAAAGGCTTGGAAGTCGCCGAGATTCTTGAGAACCGACGGTTCCAGCAGAACGAGTAGGCTGCGCAGCCGTGTAAATGGGTTCTGGCGAGGTGATCCGTCTCGTATCAGCGTCGTTAGCTGTTCATCGTTGCTCCACGGGATAGACAATCGGAGGCCCATCCAGGTCGAGGATTCGCGGTCTTGAATATAGGGCGCATCATCATAGATCAAGTGAAATGCCTCGTCCCAAGTCTCGCTCCAGCTCGCCTGATAGTGCCTCTCCACAAAACGGCGCAACCCGGAGGTCTGTGCGGTCGCCGTTCCTTGATGGAATGCGACCGCAGCGTATGCGAATCCATCCCAGATCGAGTTCTGAACGTAGCGGCTCGGTATCCAGTTGGTCAGGATGACGCCCAATACACCGGGATCCTTGGTTCCCAGGTAGGCATCCGCA
>DASXGY010000196.1:0-6520 GCA_036488835.1 Acidobacteriaceae bacterium | reverse complement strand
CATCGTGGTGGCGACGACGGTGTTGTCCTTGAGCTCGCCGCGTGCCTGGAGATCACGCGCGGCGAGCAGCAGCACGGCATCGCCGTTGACCACCTTTCCGTTCGCATCGGCAAAGAGTGCCCTGTCCGCGTCGCCATCGAGGGTGATGCCCATGTCGGCCTTCCGCGCGGTGGTCTCTGCCGCAACAATCTCCGGATGCAGTGCCCCGCAATGCTCGTTGATGTTGCGTCCATCCGGACGAGAGTGAGTCAGGTGCAGCGTGCCGCCCAGTGTCGCGAAGAGTTCGGGGGCGATCGCCGACGCAGCGCCGTTGGCGCAATCGAGCACAATACTGTTGCCGCGGAGATTGAGAGCAGGCACTACCTGGCGGAGGAAGACCTCGTAGTCATGGCGGTAGCGAGGCTGGATGGGAATCGCGGTGGAAGTCTCAGGTACGAACGGAACATCGGCCAGACGCCGGAAGATTTCATTCTCAATTCCCATCTCTTGCTCGTCGGGCAGCTTGTAACCATCGCCGCCGAAGACCTTGATGCCGTTGTCCTGCCAGGGATTGTGCGAGGCGGAGATAACAACCCCCGCGCTGAACCCATGCTTCCGCGCCAGAAAGGCGACGCCCGGGGTCGTAATGACACCGGCACTCTCCACAATGGCTCCGCCGTGGCTCAGTCCGGCGCCGATGGTCGCGCTGATCCACTCGCTGGACTCGCGGGTATCGCTGCCTAGCAGCACTCGGGGTTGAGCGGTGTGGTGGCTCAACGTATGGGCGAGTGCGAGCCCAACGGCGTGAACGGTGTGCGGGTCCAGGGGAGGCTCACCCGCAACTGCGCGAATTCCATCTGTTCCAAAAAGCTTTCTCATATCCCGTCTTCTGTATGTACCACTGTGCTCGTCACCGTGCCTCGCGCCAGCCGGGTCATCAGGGTCTCGCCCGTGGTAACCGCGGAGCTCTCACGCACCAGTTGACCCTGCGGTGTAAAGGTGAGACTGTAGCCGCGGTCGAGAACGGCGAGCGGCGAGAGCGCATGCAGCCGGCCTTCCAGTGCATTCCGAGTCGCGCGCGATCGTTCCATGCCGATTGTGATCGCGCGAGTGTTCCGCGATCCCAGGTGATCGACTGTCTGGCGTAGGCGATGACAGCGATGCGAGGGCGATTGCAGCAGCAGCCCATTGGAGAGTGCCTCGATTGAGCGCTGGGCCGCGAGCAGGCGCCTCTGCAGTGCGCGATGCAGCCGCTGTGTGGCGGTTGCGCACTGCTCGGCGCGCGAGCGGAGTGCCTGGAAGCTGCTCTGCCGCATCAAGCGTCCGTGGAACTGCTGCAGCGCGACCATCTTCGCATACAAAAGCTCCTGCCAGGAGCCGATCAGCCGGAACTGCTGCTCGTCCATACGCTGCTGTGCACGATCCAGGCGGTTGCGGATGCGCGCGATGTTCGCCTGCGGCGACACATCGGCGAAGCGGCGCTCCGCCAGCGCGATCTTGTAGCGGCAGGCCCGCAGCAGACGCAACTGCAGCGCGTCGATGCGCTCTTCTACTCCGTGCTGCATTGCGGTCAGCAACTCCGCCGCGGCGGAGGGAGTGGGAACACGCAGGTCGGCAACGAAGTCGGCGATGGTGAAGTCCGTCTCGTGTCCGACTGCGGAGACCACGGGAATCGCGGACCCGGCGATCGCGCGGGCGAGCAGCTCGGTATTGAACGCGGCAAGATCCTCGGATGAGCCACCACCCCGCGCAATGACGATGGCATCGACGTTCATTGCCCGATTGAAATAATGAATGCCGGAGACAATTTCGGCAGCCGCCTGCTCGCCCTGCACTGTGGCGGGATAGAGCAGCACATCGAGAGCGGCGTGCCGCCGCGCGGCGATGTTGAGGAAATCGTGAATGACGGCGCCCGAGGGCGACGTAACGATGCCGATGCAGCGAGGGAAGGGCGGCAGGTCACGCTTGCGCGAGGCGTCGAAGAGCCCTTCCTGTTGCAGTTTCTGCTTCAACTGCTCGAATGCGAGCTGCAGCGATCCGGCGCCTACCGGCTCCAGCGTCTCGGCAATGAGCTGCAGCTGGCCGCGCTCTTCGTAGATGGAGATGCGGCCACGCGCCAGGACCCGCAGCGCTGCCTCGGGGCGAAAGCGGAGAAGCGTCGCCTGCCGCCGGAAGAGCACGACGGGGAGCTGCCCATGCTCATCCTTCAGCGTGAAATAGAGGTGTCCGGAGGCAGCGCTCCGCAGATTGAAGATTTCGCCTTCGACCCAGCAGTCGGGATAGGTTCGCTCGACGTGGCCGCGGATCTCTGCGACGAGTGCCTCGACGGTCCAGATGCGCCGCGATTCTTGCGGCCGCTCGGAGGGAGGGAAAAGCAGTCCCAACTGGTCTACAGAGTCAGTGCGAGAGTCAATGCGAGTTTGGTTGCCGGACTTGTCGTTTTCTGAAAGCGGATGTGCCAAACGATGAGTCTACACCGCCACGGACGCCCGCTTCAGCCGCGGCGTTTGCCGGCGTCTTTCGACTTGGCCTCGATCATCTGCTGGAGTTGATCGATAGTTTGTTGCAACCCTTCCAGATCAAAGGGGCGGAGTGGTGCGGACGATTCCAGCAGCAACTCGACGCGTCGTGCGAGATTGGTGCCGTCAGGCAGTCCGAAGGTGCCGAGAATGCCGGCAAGTTTGTGGGCGGCATCTGCTCCGGCGCGTCGTGCATTCTTGTCCGCCGGGTTGGTGCGCAAGGTCCGGTGCGCAGCGCGCAGCACCTCGACCCGTTCGCTGATGGTCTGACGGCTACGTGCCCAGAGCGTCGCAAGCAGGTCGTGAAGCTTTCCCGTAACCTCTTCAGGAGCGGCGTGAGGGGAGCGAATATCTGCCATGAAGTCTCCTAATGTATCTGAGTCCATCCCAGAGCCTGTGAGACCTGCGAGGAGAGCAAAAGTGGGTCGAAGGGCTTAAAGAGAATCCCTGCGACGCCGAGTTCCGCAAAACGGCGCTGATCGGAGCCCTGAACCTTGGCAGTCAGCAAAATCACTGGAATTTTTGCAGTGTTCGGATTCTTCTGCAACTGCAGGAATGTGGTGGGGCCGTCCATCGCCGGCATCATCACATCCAATAGGATAGCGTCTGGCTGCTCTGTCTCGGCGCGCTCCATGCCCTGCAACCCGGAATTGGCCAGGAGCACTTCCCAGCCAGCAACGGTCTCCAGGCTTAATCCAGCGACCTGACGGATATCTTCTTCGTCATCAATGATGAGTATGCGACGTGTCATAGGGATTTGAAACCATAAAGGATGGCACTCCAGGGATTACGAATCCGGAGGTGTGCGCATTCTGAGAGGGTGCGCGCAACATAGCAAGTACTAATGACTCCACCTCCTGGGCCTGGACTCGAGCCTTGGTAAGAAAGTTCGTTGGACCGAGCTGAAGCTGTGCACGTTCGGCATCGCTCAAATCGCGCGCCGAGTACACGATGAGTGGGAGAGAGTGCAGTTCTGGATGGTGACGCAGCCGTTCCACCAGGCTCAGGCCGTCGCCATCCGGCAGACCAACGTCCAGGATCATCAGGTTGGGCGTGAAAGAGGCACACATCTCGAGTGCTGCCTGGCGTGTGCTGGCGTGCAGAACGTGGACCCCGGCGCGCTCAAACGTGGCGCTGATGACGCGCGCGAGATCGAGATCGTCTTCTACCAGGAGAATCTCGGCCCAGGTCTTCTGCCGGTTCAGCACCGACGAGAGCTCCTCCAGAAGATCCGTCTCCTGCGCGGGCACCTGCAGCCAGCCATCCGCGCCCAGCCCGAGAGTGGAGGATTTGCTGATGGCGTGCGCGCTCAGGATGATTACCGGGACTTCCGAAGTGGCTGACTCTTCCTTCAGGATGCGTAACGCCTCCCATCCCGACATATCCGGCAACGTAAGGTCGAGCAACACGGCACGCGGCGCCTGCCGCTGCGCGTGGGAGAGTGTCTCGCGTCCGGTGGAGGCTTCGATGACGTTGTAACCGTGGAAACGGAGACTGGCGGCGAGGCTGGTACGCGTCTCGCCATCGCTGGTGCTGATGAGCACCGTCTCCCGCTCGGCGGAGGGAAGCGGTTCCGGGCGCACCTGCTGCTGAGGATCCGCCGGCAGGAACATGCGGAAGATGGAGCCGCGTTCCGAATTCTGCTCGGCCCAAATGCGTCCTCCGTGTTGATCCACGATGGTGCGGCAGATGGCGAGTCCCAGGCCGGTGCCGCCCTTCTGGCGAGAGTCCGAGGCATCTACCTGCTGGAAGCGGTCGAAGATAGTCTCCAATTTGTCCGCCGGGATGCCGCGTCCTTCGTCAGCGACGCTCAAGGAAACGCCTTCTTCGGATCGCTCGATGCTGACCGTAACTGTCGAGTCGGGCGGTGAGAACTTGATGGCATTGCTGAGCAGGTTCGTCATCACCTGCTGCAGTCGGTCCGGATCGGCGACGAACTCGACTGCAGAGGCGCGAAGAACCAGTTTGACGGAAGCGTTATCGGCGACCGGCGTGACTGCTTCTATTGCCTGCTGCGCCAGGTCGGAGAGCGAACAGGTCCGGAAGCTCAGCGGCGCACGGCCCGATTCCATCCGTTCGAGGTCAAGAATGTCGTTGATGAGACGCACCAGGCGGTCGGAATTGTTCACAGCGATGCGCAGCAGGTTGGCAGCCTTCTCGTTGAGGTCGCCCAGCAGACCGGTAGAGAGTAATCCGAGCGATCCCCGGATCGAAGTCAGCGGCGTGCGCAGCTCGTGGCTGACGGTGGAGACGAACTCGTCCTTCATGCGATCGAGGGCCTGCCGCTGGCTCACGTCGCGGAAGTTCAGCACGCTGCCGGTTCCGCTGCCCTGTGCCTGCATCGGCGTCAGTGTGAATTCGACCGGAAAGGAGCTGCCATCCGGCCGGTAGAAAATGTCCTGTCCGTGTGCACCGTCCTTGGCGAAGAGGCCGCGACGGATGTAGCAGTGCGAGGCGCAGGCGGTGGGACTGCCATACACATCTTCGTGGACGATAGCGTGTACAAAACGGCCGGTGAGCGCATTGGGCACCGTGCCGAGCATGCGGGCCGCCGCCGGGTTGGCAAAGGTGACGCGGCCGTGCTGGTCGGTGCCAAGGATGCCATCCGCCACTGTGTTCAGGATGGATTCCTTCTGGCGATTCAGCTCGGTGACGCGCTTCTCCTGAACCGAGCGGCCGAGAAACTGGCCGATGGAGGCGCAGACGGTTTCCACGGTCGCCATGATCTCGACTTCTGCAGCCATGCGCTTACGGCTGTAAAACTCGATGACCGCGATGACCTGATTACCTACGCGAACGGGCACGCCCCAGCAGGTGACCAGCCCATCCGATTTTGCCCCATCGCGGGTGTTGAACCGGATGTCGGTACGAATATCCTCGACCCAGATGGACGTGCCTTGCATCCAGACCTGGCCCGGTAAGCCTTCTCCCGGTACGAACTCCCTAATCGAACTCTTTGCCAGGGTGGAGGGAAAGACGCAGTCGGCGGCCATCCACATGCTGCCGTAGCGGAGCACCTGATGGCCGGCATCGGCCCGCCACAGCTCGACCAGATCGAATCCAAGATGACTGCCCAGGGCGGCGAGGATGCGGGGTAACGAATCCTCTGTCGATGCCTCCTGCACCACCTGTCCCACGCCCAATTGCATGGCCAGGCGGCGCTCGCGCTGATTGCGAAGCGTGACGTCGCGGAGGATGCAGCGTACGGCGCGCGGCCGTCCCGCCTCGCGCAGGCCGAAGAGGCTGGCCTCCATCTCCCGCGTGCGTCCCGCGGAGTCCTCCATGCGCAAATGCACCTGCTCGATGTGTTCACCAGCCAGGGCGCGCTCAAAGATCGCGAGAGCCTGTGACTGGATGGCAAACGGGAAGGCGGACGCGAAGCCCTCCAATGCCCGGGCAGATTCAGCATCGCGCCCGAAATACCGCTGCCATGCGGAGTTTACATAGAGGTACTTACCCTCCCCGGAGAGCATCGCAATCATCTCGGTGAGGTTTTCGAAGTAGTCCTGGTAGCGAACCTCCGCCGAGTTCTCGGCTGCCTTCGTCGCCGCTTCCTCAGCACTTCCGTTATCCTCCAATGCGGAGCGCAGATGGCGTTCGTGGCGTAACTTCAGCAGACAGACCACCGCGAAGCAGGTCTGCGTCGCACCCCACGCCACAAAGACGACAATCGGCTTTGCCGGACTCCACACCAGCCCACTGCCCGAATACATCAGGACGACCACCGTGTAGGCGGTCGATAACAAGGTGAGCGCGAACATGGCGAGCCACACCGGTCGGCCGCTCAGCCAATGGGTGAAGAGACGTTCGTGCTGACTCATCGGAGAATGCAAAGGTCAAACCTTATTCGGCAAAATGGGGAAGCATCTCTCGAAACGAAATTTGTGTCGCGGGAGACCACGCATGACCCCAAAATTCCAACAACTTACATCTACCGCGTACATCCTTTTGTTCGTGAACACCGGCCCAGAGAAAACATTGCCTGCCACGCAGTCAGCCCGATCGGCGAGAAGCCGAGTTTT